>JBAQYC010000329.1:0-4802 GCA_049299835.1 Candidatus Cryosericum sp.
CGAAGACTCCCTCAATCAGGGGGACGAGTACAACCACGACCATGGCACCAATATGGTGAGGACGTTCCAGATCATCACCGATGCCCTGAGGGAGAAGCAAGGGGCAACCAACAGTGATGCCCTCTCGCAAGGATGCCGGCTACACCTCTGCCGAACTCAGACAAGGGGTAGAGGAGCTGGGGATGATCCCTGCTGAGGGCGGCACCGAAGGCGGAACACTCTACCCCGAGAACCAGTCTTCCGAAGAGACCCTTGCAGGACTCATCTGCCAGGAGTCCCTCCGCAGTGGCATCGCCAGTACCGAAACAGCATTTGTGGCTGTGCGGACGAAGTCGGGCACGTCCGTTGAGCGGACGATCATCATTGCCAATGCAACTCCTGAAGGATGGGAGGATGCAGGGCCGGTCATGATGGGAGTTCCTGTGATGATGAACCAGGTCAGGTCTCCGGCGCTTCAGTCGGGGGCATTTTATGAGACGGACGTGTGCCGCGAGGACGTAGGGCCGATGCGTCGCGCGAGCAAGGCCGCTCCCAGGCTGCAGGCCGTCGGTGCACGTCAGCCGTGTCCCTCTAGTGTCACGCTCTTCGACGGTGTGCCTGCCGCGGGGGTCGAGCGAACGCTTCTGGCCGAACGCACCATTGGTCTCAGAGGGGCCAAAGGGTTGCAGGCAAGCCGCCTGCTCAGCCTGATTGCAGAAGGAGATGGAGGGGTATTCCCCGAGGGCGCCGAGCTCATGCTCTTCGTCGGCGACATGGCACGTGCCCGTGCTCGTGTCCGTCTGTCCGACCTGCTGGGTGGAGCGACGCGTCCCCTCAACATCACCTGCGCTGATGGTCAGATCCTGCGCCTGGTCCTGGTGGTCCCCGGCACAGGCACGCGGGTGCTCGGTCACCTCAAGGTCACCCTGGGCATCGCCTAGCGGCGTGCATTCCACAGGCCCCGGCGCAAGCCGGGGCCTGTAACTTTCTCGGGACGGTTCCAAGTCTGTTACACCCCGGGTACGCCGGTTCAATACAAGCGGTACTTTGGAGGGGCGTACTGAGTGGCGTTCCTGGCCGCATGTGGCGTCAGGCAACTGCAGGGCCTGGCTCCACGACCGAAAGACATCAGTTCTGGTGCAGGTTTCGGATGTAAAAGGTTGTGCCGCCATAGGTGGTTTTGGTTATGAAGTTTTTCTGCAGGAAGCGCTCGATGAGTGCGAAATCACTGTCTCTGGCTGCAAGTGTCTTCAGCAGGTCTTCTTCGCGCATGGGGTGGACGGACACGATGCTGAGCAGGTCGCGTTCGAGGTCATCCGTCGTGACAAACTCGCCCTCCTCGGGGGTGATGAGCATCTCCACGTTGTTGATTCTCTCGTGGAATATCTGGTAAGCCGTTGTTAGAGCTTGCTCTGTCGAGAGTTTGATCCACGGCTCTGCCGGCGGGCGCGTCGGGACGCCGATGTAGGACCTCGAGGGATGAATGGTCGCGATGAAGGAGGCAGTGTCACGCAATTCCTGTTCGCTGTCGTTCATGCTGTCAATCAGCATGGTCTCTGTGATGATCTCGCTCGCAAATGCCGCCGAGAACGTGGTGATGCCGGCGAGGATCTCGGCAAGGCTCAGTGAATGGTGCGCGCGGTCGACCTTTCGAAATGCAAGCTCGTTCACTGCATCGACCTTGACCGAGACAAGACTGGCCTGCGACAGGTCATTGCGGACGCTGTCCATCGAGAGGAGGGAGCTGTTGGTGATGATGGCTATGGGGATGCCCAGGCCCTTCAGCCCGGCGATCTCGTGCCCGAGGTTGACGTCCAGGGTCGGCTCTCCGTCGGGCACGAAGGTGATGAAATCGACTGGCTCGCCTGCTTCCCTGAGCTGAATGACCCGCGCCCTGACCTCGGCTACGATCGCAGCGGAATCGTAGAAGCGCGTGCGCTGTGTCTCCAGGCTTCGCGTGACGCCCAGCTGGCAATAGACGCAGGAGTATGAGCAGTGCTTGGGCGGGATGTTGTTCACCCCGAGGCTCCTGCCAAGCCGCCTTGAAGGTACCGGTCCAAACACAATCATGGCGCTCCTCCCTGGTACCGGTTGGTCAGCATTGCTGCATGACTTTTTCCCACAGCGTACTAATTTGAAGGGCGACCTCGCCATGGGAGTATTCAACTACGGTCTGCCTTGCTACCATGGCTTCTGTGACAACAGGATCATACGCTATTCTTCCTGCCATGGCAACGTAATGCTCCAGACAGTAGTCTTCGATCTGCCGGGTCATCTCTGTGTTCAGGTCATACTTGTTGACGGCCACGGCAATCTTCGTGTGAAAATGCCGTGCCAGCTCTATCACGCGCAGCATGTCGTGCAAGCCGGACAGCGTGGGCTCGGTAACGATCAGGACCAGGTCTGCCCCCGTAATGGACGCGATGACTGCGCACCCTATGCCGGGAGAGCCGTCGATGATGATGGTGTCATGCTGACCTCGTTCCGCAATCGCCTGAGCCTGCTGACGCAGAAGAGACACCAGCTTTCCCGAATTTTTCTCGGCGATGCCCAGAGTCGCATGGACAAATGAGCCATACGTCGTATTGGAGATGAACCACTCTCCCGACTGCTTATCTTCCATTGTGATAGCGTGCACGGGACAGATGCGTGAACACAGGCCGCACCCTTCGCACGATGCCGGATCGACGACAAAGTCTGCGGCAATTGCGCCAAATCTGCATACCTGAATGCACGTTCCACACTGTGTACAGCGCTGATTGTCGATAACGGCGACCTTGCTGCCCACAAAGGGATGCTGCTCGAGGACTGTTGGCTTGAGCAGGATGTAGAGGTCTGCCGCATCGACATCACAGTCGACGACCACTTTGTTGCGGGCAAGAGCAGCAAATGAAGCAGCCACCGTGGTCTTTCCTGTCCCGCCCTTGCCGCTCGCAACAGCAATGTTCATCGCTCATGATCTGCCATTGAAATGACCTTGACTGCACACTTGTCTACGCAAAGGCCACATCCAGTACATTTTGCACTGTCAACGGCCGCTTTCCGCGCAGTGATGCTGATTGCCCCGGACTTGCAGACCGTGATGCAGGCGCCACACCCGAAGCACCGTGCGCGATCGATGACTGCTTCTCTGCGCCGTGTCGGGGTCTCCTTCGGTTGCAGCGCCGCGGATGTCTCTGATCCTTCCGGGGATCGTTCGCTTCTCTCGGTACTCACGCCATACAAGTCTGATCGACGGGGACAACACTCGCCAGCACAGGTTTCATGACGTCGGCCTGCTTTTGTAGTTTTCGACTACTTCTCGCACGGTTCCCGTCGCATAGGAGACTGCCTTGACGCCGGCTGCTGTCAGTACCTGCATAGCATTGGGTCCAGGATTTCCAGTAATAATCACTTGTGCCCCTCGTTCCAGAACCATTTTGGCTGACTCGATACCTGCGCCACCAGTCGTAGTGGCGCTTCTGTTGAGAATGGCAGTGTACTGCATGGTTTGAGAGTCCACAAACAACAAGTACATGGATTTACCGAATCGTGAGTCAATCTGAGAATCCAGAGTGTTCCCCTGTGCTGTCACACATATCTTCATATGAGTCCCCGTTGTCTGCCTGCGATTTGTCCAGGAGAAGGCAGGATGCTGTCTCCCCCTGGCCTGGACTATTGCTTGTCGGTTTGCGACTGGCTCTCCAATTTGGCAATGCGTTCTGTTAGCGCTCTCAGCTCTTCTCCCACAGTTGCTGCAACTTCCTTGAATGCGGACAGTTCATCATCGTGTTCAACAGCGGACTGACGTATTGCGGATGCATTTTCACCCGCGGCTGCGCCAAATGGCTCAGAAGCGCTTCCTGGATCTGTAGAGTCAAACTCGCGTCTGCTGAATTGCCCAGACGCGAAGCGACGGTCTCTGCGACCACAGACGCCTGCTTCGCGACAACCGTGTCGGTACCCATGTCCATAACCTGATGCGGCGGCGGTTTCCTCTGTATTCAGGCAACTGCCGACGGTTCTGCCAAGCCTGATTGGTCCTGTTCCATCACCTGCTGGCATGTCAATCACCTCCTTGTCTTCTGGCATCAACCATCTGGCGTACCATTGGTGACCCGCAGGTCGGGCACACTTCCTTCCTGCAGGGCCTTCCGGCTTCGTGTGGCTTCTGGAATCCACACCGTGGGCACACGCAGTACCCGCCTGGCCCTGATGGCATTGCACTCAGCTCGAATCCATCCCCCGGGCTCATGAAGCGTATTGCCTTGCCATTGATGAGCGCATCGGCCACCTTGTTATGTGCCGATTCGACAATGCGCCCGAACGTCGGGCGCGAAATTCCCATATTCTCGGCCGCCTCCTCCTGGTGGAGTCCTTCCAGATCCGCTAGCCGCAGCGCATCGACTTCATCGGGCTCCAGGACGATCTCTGCAGGGTTGGCAACGTCATTTCCGTCCGGCCGGAAGTATCGCCGTTCCGGCAAGCATCCTATTCTTCTTCGAAAACGGGGTCTCGGCATCATCCATCCTTTCGCCGACAGAATTATAAGCATATGCTCATAACTGTCAACTCGTTCCCTGTAGCATTTTGGGACAGAGGATCCGGTCCGCCCATGGCAAAACCTGGACCGCCCGGTATACTGGCATGAGGACCATCGTTCATGGAGGCAGACGACATGGCAGCGAAGTCGATTGAGCTTGCGAACCTGTTTGCAACAGTAACGCAGTCACTCAGGGAGAACGGAGACTCCCTCAATCAGGGGGACGAGTACAACCACGACCATGGCACCAATATGGTGAGGACGTTCCAGATCATCACCGATGCCCTGAGGGAGAAGCAAG
>JBAQYC010000330.1:0-6471 GCA_049299835.1 Candidatus Cryosericum sp.
GCACTGCGCTACAGCGTTGAGGGCTTCGAGGTCAATGCCCGTGTCATAGGGTGTGCCCTTAAGTGCGGCCACCATGGTCTCCGTGCAGGGCTGGGAGGTCGCCATCGCGAAGGGGGAGATAGCACAGTCGACGACGTCGGCTCCAGCTTCGATGCCCTTGAGGTACGACTGTCCCGCCAGGCCGGTCGTGTAGTGGCTGTGGATCTGGACCGGCAGGTTGGTCATCTTCTTGAGGGCAGCTACCAGATCATAAGTCGCATACGGGGTAAGCAGACCTGCCATGTCCTTGATGGCAAGACTGTCGACGCCCATCTGTTCCAGCTCACGGGCAATCCCCACGTACTTGTCGATTGTGTAGGTCGGGGCAATAGTGAAGACAATACAGCCCTGCGCAATGCCGCCCAGCTTCTTGGTCGTCCTGATGGCCCTTTCCACGTTACGCATGTCGTTGAGGGCGTCGAAGACACGGATGATGTCGATGCCGTTCTTGAGGGACTTCTCGACAAAGGCGTCCACGACGTCGTCAGCGTAGTTCTTGTAGCCGAGGACATTCTGGCCGCGCAGCAGCATCTGCAGCTTCGTATGCTTCACAGAACGGCGCACGGTCCGCAGACGTTCCCATGGGTCTTCATGCAGGAACCGCAGGCAGGAATCAAAGGTCGCCCCGCCCCACATCTCGATGGAATGATATCCGACCGCGTCGATTGCCTCGAATGCAGGCTCCATCTCCTTCGTGGTCATACGCGTTGCGATCAGGGACTGCTGCGCATCCCGGAGGACAGTCTCCATGATGCCGACATTGTGAGCCGGTGCCGTACTGGAAGATGTGTATGTCAAGGCTGGCCTTGTTTCTGTACGAATCTCCTCGATCTCGACGTCGAATGTCTTTCCACCGACGTTCATGCTGAACTTGTTGGACACGTAAACCCCCTCTGCAGCGAATTCTCCAACTCCAAGCCCCGTCATTATACCCTATTGTGTCCAGATATGGCACACCTGTGGCATTGGAGACACGAGAGGCCGAAAATGGTCAACCCCCGCCAAAGCGGGGGTCGATCTCCGTCCTTGGGGAAAGAGGGTTCTACGTGCTGGACGGAGCGGTGGAGTCCGATGCGCACCCTGGACCCATCATACCGCCACGGAATCCACGACCGATACTCTTCCGGTCGCCGGGTACCCCGCAGCCCCCCGCAAATCCTCTGCCGCCAAGGGTCACCATCTTGCCATCGGCACCAGTGAACGAAATAGCCATGATCGTATCTGCGTCCATTGGGGTCTTGAAGCCCTCAATTTTGACTGCATCGCCGACCTTCACAGTGATCCCATCCGCATTGCGTCCGAGAATCACTGTCACGATGGTACCGTCGGCCTGCCTGATCTTGATCGTCGCCATTGCATTGGGAGCCGGCCTCGCTGTGCGGCCGGTCGTTGTCGTGGGCATGTTGACCTCAGTAACGGTTCCCGCCACGCTTGCCGTCTCGATGTCGGGTGCCCCGTCAGCCTTGCGCAGGGCAATGGTCTTGCCATCTGCGCCGGTGAACGTCCAGATCTGCAGTACGTTGACACTGTTGCGCGTTCTGGCTGTTCCCTCGACGGTGACGGTGTCACCGACCTTCATGACAATACTGTCGGCCTCCTCGCGGCCAAACTCAAGAGTGTAGACCGTCCCGTCAGCACTGTCCTTGATCTTCGCAGTGCCCTCGGGCCCGCGGCGGAACATACCCATGAATCCTTTGCCGGATTCAGTGGTGGTTGAGACCGAAACCTCGGTCACCGTGCCCGTCACCGAAATGACATCGACACTGGTTCCCCTCGGCGTCGTCACCGTCCGTACCTCGGTCGCTGCTGATGCTATGGCGACCCCACCCGTAAGGAGTCCGGCGATGATGACCGCCAGGACAACCTTCCCTAATGATTTCCTCATGTGGTCTCCTCAGTTACGGGGTCACCCCCGGAGTGCGGCACCCATGGATGCTGCCACCTCTAGTACAGAGAGGGGAGGAGTTTCGTACGCGCTATCCTGTGAAGAAGGGAGACCACAATACGGATAGATGACAAGGAGTGGCAGCAGAAGCCCAGTCGTGGAGCTGGGTTCTCGGGACTATGTGACGATATCAACAAACCTACGGCTGCTGATACGTAATGGTGATCGTCTTCGTGGACTGCTCCCACTGCACATCGGCGCCAAGCTGCTCGGCGACAAAGCGGACAGGCAACATCGTACGGCCGCTCACGATCAGCGGAACGACCCTGGCATTTGTTGAATCGATCGGGACAGCCACGCCATTGACACGAGCCTGGCTCCTGCCGATCCAGAGTTCCAGGGTTGTGCCCTTCAGCGTAATCGTCACCTTGCGGTCCGTCGCGTTCCACGAGACGACAGCTCCCAAGGGTTCAGCCACCCACTTGATCGGAAGCAGCGTGCGACCCTCAACGATCTGCGGAGCCACGTCAATCGTTGTCGACACTCCATCGACCGACATCTCCGTGCTTGCCACGTGCAGCACAAGAATCCTCTGATGAGCAGGCGGGACGACTGCCCGGACAGTGAAGGATTGGACCGTGGACCACGCTGAGACAAGCGCAGTGCCGACAGACCGCACTCTCCAATAGGTCATTCCTGACGCGGAAAGGTCCCCAGCCCCAAGTACTGCTGACGTTGCTGACAGCTCGTGCCGATCGAGGATCAGCCTGGTGAAGTCCGCCGTCGTGGACGTCTGCACGTCATAGCTCACCATCCCAGGGACAGCAGACCAGACGAGAGTCGTCGATCCGGCATCGACGCTGGAGCCCGAAATGGGCCGTGTCGGGATGGGGGACACCGGCGCAACGAGGTCAGATGTCCACATCGTTGTATCACTGCTACCCACAGCAACAAACCGGCCACCTCGTGCTGCGCACCCATAAAGAATCTCCTTGGTCGGTGAAGGTATCACCATCCAGCGAGCTCCATCCGAGGATATAGCTGTTGTGCCTTTGTCTCCCACTGCCACAAGCAGACTTCCCTGCGACGTCACTGCGAGCAGCGCTGCCGCCGTCCCCGATTTCTGTGGCGACCACGTCATTCCGTCGTCCGAGGTCAGGATTGCCCCGCCTCCACCCACCACCGCGAATGTTCCGCCGAGCCAGGCAACGTCATTGAGGTCCGCG
The DNA here is from genome assembly GCA_049299835.1 of Candidatus Cryosericum sp. Taxonomy (GTDB): domain Bacteria; phylum Caldisericota; class Caldisericia; order Cryosericales; family Cryosericaceae; genus Cryosericum. The sequence goes on from JBAQYC010000330.1 coordinate 3,151, forward strand.
GTCAGGCCAGTGACGACTCGCTCCCAGAGATGCCCGTCAGAAGATATCGCGATGGCACCGTTCTGTCCGACGGCTACAAACACCCCTGCGCCAAACGCCACCGAGCTGAGATCGAAATCCAGCCCTGAGTCAGCAGCCTTCCAAGACTGACCATCCTCGGACGTGACGACGACGTGATTGTCACCAACCGCAACTAGATGTTCGCCTCCCGCAGCCACACCTGTCAGCGTCTCGGACGTTACCGGTTCCAGCACGCTCCAACTGACGAGATCTGGAGAGGTCATGACAAGACCGAATTCGCCGACCGCCACAGCGCCGGATGACGTCACCGCGACATCCATGATCCAGCCAGAGGCATCCGTTGCACTCCGCTGCCACACCATACCATCTCTGGAAGTCCGTACACATCCGAGCTCACCGACCACGACCAGCCCCTTTGGCGTGTCCGCCACCGCAGTCAGGGTTGCGTCTTCATTGTCGTTGTCCCCGGTTCCCGCCCATTTGATGCCGTCCAGCGACATCACAGTGGAGGACATCAACGACGTGACCATGAAGCGGGTGGTGTCACCGAACGCACAGATGTAGTCTTCATGCCCGAGACTAGCACTGTCACCGCTTTGGACCGTCCATGACACGCCATCGGGAGATGTTGCTATCGTGCGACCGTAACCGACAGCTACGAACGTCCCTTGGGCGAACGTGATTGCATGGATGGGATATACGAATGCGGGCGCGGCTGCCTGCCACTTCACGCCGTCGTCCGAGTACCAGCTTGAACCGTTTGCATCCGCCACGGCAACGAAGCGATTGTTGCCATAGGCCACCTGGGCTAGCCATGTCTTCCCTGAGGCCTCGCCAATTGGAGTCAGCGAACCAACTGTAATCATGGCAGTTCCACGAAGATCAGAAACGGGAACCGAGGTAATCACCGTCCTTGAGCCTTTCCTTCCAATGTCTGCCCCCATGACGACAACTGTGTCACGCCCGACCGCCATGCTCCAGAACAGCAGGTTCTTCCTCGAGGGGAGTCGAGGTGTCCACACGTGGCCGTCAAGCGATGTCAGAAGCGTCCCATTGTTGCCCACTGCCGCAAATGTGTCTCCAATACGCGCGATCGCGAGCAGGGAATCCCGCGTTCCACTCTCTTCGACTGTCCAGGCATGTCCGTCGATTGACCGTAGAATGACGCCATAGCTGCCAACAGCTACGAACACACCGTTTCCGTAGGCAACGCCATAGAGGTCATCCTGCCACTGCTCATAGTTCTCGTTCGCGCGCGGAATCTGTGGGTTGACCTCATGCTGCCAGGTCAGGCCGTCGAGCGAGCTGTACACCGCCCCATTGAACGCGTCCTCAGTGCCGACGCCCACGTACATCCCTTCGCCATTTGCTATGCCAACAATGACAGCGTTTCCTGCAGACGTGCGATTCGTCCACCGCAGGCCATCGGGAGATGTCTGTGCCGAACCGTTGTCCCCAAAAGAGACGAGTTGCGAACCCGTCCATAGCATACCGCGCACCCAGCTGGAACGCTTCCAGACGTAAGTCTCTTGCCACGTCATCTTCTGCCAGGACATCCCGTCTACCGAGCGGAAGTAGAAGACGGCCCACCGTGTCGGCACCAGTTCGCTTTCCCGCATCGAATCGTGGTTGGCTGCGAGGACGAATGCGCCACCGGCATATGTCACAGCTGCAAACGTGAGGTCCTCGAAGGCGGCCGTCTGTTGCGTCCAGACCGCACCGTCTGGAGAGGAGAGGATTGCCGACGCCCCGCCCGCAGTAACGTATTTGTCTTTGCCCCAGGCCACGGCATAGAGGTCGGTCTCGGAAGAAACGGTCCTGTCCTCCCACATGAGACCATCGGTGGAAGTGACGATCGTGCCATCCTGTCCTACAACGACGAAACGACCACCACCAAACGTGACGTCGTAGAGGTTCTTGTCCACTGTCGCCGCCACTGTTTCCCATTCTGCGCCGTCACTCGACCGCACGATCGCTCCTCCGACACCAACAGCGACATAGGAACCGTTCCCAAACGCTATGGAGGCAAGGCTCGGATCTCCCGGGACCGCTCTCCCGGTCCACGCGCGCCCGTCAGTCGACGTGAACAGTGTTCCCTCGTCACCGACGGCAACGTACATGCTGTTTCCCCAGCAGATGCCGTACAGGTCCTTGCTGGTGAACTGCTCGGAGGGTTCCCAGTGCACGAGGTCACTCGTCAGTACGACGGCGCCCCGCGTGCCGACGTTAATGACAGTCTTGCCGTCGGTCGCTGCCTCCGTGTAGGAGATGTTGCGTGCCTTCTGACTCACCAGGTGCCAAACAGAGCTCGTGTCCGCGGCCTTCACAGTCCTGGACGGTACTATCGCCTGGAATACCAGCATGCCGATGAGCAGAACAGCAAGGACGATGTTTGAGAATGCCTCGTGATGTCCGTGAAGAACCATAGTTGCCTCCCCTTCAAGGATGGTGTTTCTCGTGCTGGTGACAGTGTATGCAGAAACGGGTTTACATCCAGAAACCGAGTTGCACGTCCGGGGACACTACATGATACCAGGGTGGGTTCTCGCTTGCGCGGGAAGTCGCTCCTATCTGGTGGTCCTCGCGAAGGTTGGGGGCCGTGCACCGTGATAGGACGGGATTCCTTTTTGCGCAAAGGAACACCCCTCGGAAACACCCCTCGCATTGGACCGACATGCTCGGGGGCATTGGGGTAGTATATTCTGGGAGAACACCCCTCGTGTCGGACTAACACACTCAAGGGGAATGACGGAGGGGTGATTGGCGATTATGGAGAGGCAAACTCCGCAGTGAACGTGATCGTCTCCCCGGCGCGACCCAGTTGTGAACCAACCGGAGCCATCCCAAGCAGTCTGGCGTCTCCAGGTCCGCCACCCGTGACGGTCATCGTATAGATGCCCGGGTGCACGATGACCTCATAGGGGACCATTGAGCCGATCCACTGCTGCCCCCCATTCAGTCGAAACGTGAGGCGTCCCGACCAGGTTGCCCCATTCTGGGTTGCCTGGATGCGGACAACGGTCTCACCTTCCGGCGCTGTGACGCGCTTGATCTGTCCGAAGAAAACAGGCAGAACCATTCCCAGGACGACGCAGAACGCAAGGAAAACGGGCAGGCCACGCTTCAGCTTTGACAATTGCTCCGAATCCCGCCAACCCGCGCGTGCCTGTTCCAGTCTGACCGAGGATGCAGCTTTGTAGCGGGAACGGGCGTGATAACGAGCCTCGTCGGCACTTCTGGATGCGCGAGGAGCTTTCGTATATGAACTGCGTGACTTGTAGAGTCTCATCTATCCACCGG
>JBAQYC010000331.1:0-4521 GCA_049299835.1 Candidatus Cryosericum sp.
GCTGTCATCCTGACCGGGCTGGCAGTGGGGATCGTTTCCAGCCGTCGCTCTGCCAGCGACGGGACTGCGGGCACTGAGGTTCAGCCGCTGTAGCTGAGGAGTTCCAGGGGCTGGGTGCCTGCCAGCAGGACCTTGGCCGCACTGAAGCGCACGGCCGCCTCGAGTGCAGCCTGAGGACCCGAGTTCGCAGCGAGTACAGACAAAAAGGCGGCTGCGAAGGAGTCTCCCGCCCCGGTCACGTCGACGGGCTCAAGAGCGACGCCGGGTGTCGTAATGGTGCCTTTGTCGCCGTACAACAGCCCTCCTCCTGAACCGAGCTTGAGAACGATAGTCGTCCCGGTCGATCGGTGGAGGATGTCGGCTGCTTTAGTGGCGTCTGACACCCGGGCGAGCCAGCAGGCTTCCTCTTCGTTGGGTAGAAAGTAGTCACAGAGTCGTGTCACTGCAAGGACTGCGTCGCGGCCCATGGAATTCATGGCATCGATGCTGGCGGGATCCACGGCGACGACCGGCCGTGTGGGATCAGGACTGGTCAGTGACGACTCGAGCGCTCTCCGGCAACCATCATTCAACAGACTGTACCCCGAGACAAACAGGGTGTCTGTGGTAGTCCCGAACGCACTGCGCACGAAGCGTGCGAATGTGGCTGGATCCACTGCCGCGTTGGCTCCCCGCTGACGGTACATGTGGTACGAGCCGGCCTCCTGGACGACACTGACCATACCCGTCGGCATGTCGGCGCGGCCTCCTGCGTATTCGATTCCGAGGCGTGCCACGTGGGACATGTACAGGTCTCCCGCGACATCGGTCCCCAGCATGCCAAACAGTCGTACGGGCTGTCCGAGGCATCGCAGGAAGAAGGCGACATTGCCTCCCTGCCCGCCGCAGGACAGCAGGATGTTCGCTTGTGCTTCCTTTCCGGAAGGCGACAGTGCTGGTGCCACTGTTGTGGCGTCGATGTTGAGGTCCCCTGTGACAAAGAACACGGGACTGACAGTCAGCGGGACTTCAGCAGCGTGGCGATCTGTGTTCCCAGCGCGACGTTGCTCTTGATCAGGGCGATGTTCGCCTCGATGACGCCTGGCAGGTTCTTCTGCATATAGGCAAGGATGTACGGCGTCATGGCCTTGCCCTCGACGCCTTCTTCCGCCGCCTTCTTGAGCGCCACCCGCAGGACCTTTTCGTGCTTCTTCGGATCGACCTGGTCTGCCTCGGCGATGGGGTTCGTGACGAGGATCCCGGTATCGAGCTTCAGGCGGTCGCGTGCCTCTATGATGGCTGCAATCTCCGATGCGCTTTCGACGCGGTGTTCAAGATGGATGCCGGAGTCGCGCACGTAGAAAGCCGGCAGGGTGTCGGTCTGGTAGCCGAGGACGAGGACGGACATCGTCTCCAGGTACTCCAGGGTATTCCTCAGGTCGAGGATGGACTTCGCCCCCGCACACACGGTGATACAGCGAGACCGTCCGATCACGGGCAGGTCCTGTGAGATGTCGAGGACCTCGCTCACACCGCGGTGCACACCCCCGATACCACCAGTGACAAAGACGCGAATGCCCGCGGCATCGGCGATGTACAGAGAGGCGGCCACGGTCGTGCCCCCACTGAATCCCATGGCAACGGCGACGGGGATGTCGCGAGGTCCGATCTTCTTGACCCACTTGGCTCGGGCGAGCATTTCGAGTTCAGATTTGGAGAGTCCCACGCGGATCCTGCCGGAAACCAGGGCCGTCGTAGCTGGGACGGCGCCACCCTTGCGGACGATGCCTTCGAGTTCCTGTGCCAGCTCCAGGTTGATGGGGTAGGGCATGCCGTGGGTGATGATGGCGGACTCGAGGGCGACGACCGGTTTTCCCTTGTGGAGAGCCTCCTGGACTTCCTCAGCGACAATGAACTCCTCGGGATGCGCCTTGGTACGCCTGATTTCTTCGGCAAATCCTTCCGTGACGCTGTTGCGGGTCTTGCGCCCGGTCAATTGGTCATTCTCGGCGTGCTGTGCTCTTCTCGCCATGATGGACTCCTCTGAAGTGTGTTGTGGCCAGAAAGGCTTCGACGACGACCGGATCAAACTGCGACCCAGCGCACTGCGCCACTTCCGCGGCAGCCATATCCGGCTGTGTGCCGTGTCGATACACGCGCGCAGTCACCATGGCGTCGAATGAATCGGCTACCGCCAGGATGCGCCCACCCAATGGGATGTTCGCGCCGACGGTTCCATGAGGATAACCTCCACCGTCGAATCGTTCATGATGGGACTCGATGATCTCACAGACATCGGCAAAGCCGGGGACCCTGCCTATGACGGCGGAACCGTACTCGGCGTGTTTCCGCATAATGGCGAATTCCTCCTCGGTGAGGAAGTCCTGTTTGAGCAGGATCTGTGCAGGAATGAAGGCTTTGCCCAGATCATGGAGCAACGCCGCGATACGGAGTGTCTCAAGGCTGTCGTCGGACAAGTGAAGGGCGACCCCCATAGGAACGGCAAGCTGTGCAACACGATAGGAATGCGTGAGCGTAAAGTTGTCCGTACGCTCGAGCACCTCCAGCAGCGCCCCCACTATGCCTTCCCTCATGCCCCCGCTCAGTGTCTGTTCGAGCAGCAGCTCAGGGCTCAATTTCGTACGACCGTCAGGAGAATGAACAACGCCGACCCTCCCGTGTATCAGTCCTGAACGAACTCCGTGCACTTGGCACGGCAATGCTTTTTCATCATACGGGTGCTTGGCATTTTTGCAAGTCCACCATATACTGTGACAGTCTCAGAGAGGCACAAACGTGCTCTGCATACAGGAGGTGATGACGCCCAAAGGCGTGCGAAATGACACTCGACAAGTTTACGACAAAATCAGCTGAAGCATTGCAGCAGGCGGCGCGATCCAGCGAAAGCCATGGCAACCAGGCCACCGATTCCCTGCATCTTCTCGGGGCGATCCTGGATCAGAAGGAGGGGCTTGCGGCTTCTCTCTTCCCATATCTCAACGTTTCTGTGGACGCGCTGTCGTCGCAGGTCGACCAGGAAATCGAACGACTTCCAAAGGTTTCAGGCAACGTCCCGGTCGGCCAGCTGGTCATCTCCGACGACCTGAACACCGTCATTCGCAAGGCCGAGGAGGCGATGACGGCACTCAAGGACGAATACATCAGCGTCGAGCACCTGCTCATCGCACTGGCGGAGCACAGTCGCTCGTGCGGGTCACTGTTGAAGCAGGCTGGCGTGACCAAACAGGCTATCCTGAGCGCGCTGGTGAAGGTGCGCGGGACGGAACGAGTAACGGATCAGGAGCCCGAAGACAAGTACGAGGTTCTCAAGAAATATGGCCGCGATCTGACGGAGCAGGCACGTCAGGGCAAGCTGGACCCGGTCATCGGCCGTGACGAGGAGATCCGGCGCGTCATGCAGATCCTCATGCGTCGGACCAAGAACAACCCGGTGCTCATCGGTGATGCCGGTGTCGGCAAGACAGCGGTCGTCGAAGGCCTCGCACAGCGCATTGTGGCGCGCGATGTGCCCGAGGAGCTTAAGGACAAGACCCTCTTCGCGCTCGATCTGGGAGCTTTGATCGCGGGTGCCAAGTTTCGCGGCGAGTTCGAGGATCGGCTCAAGTCCGTTCTCAAGGCTGTGACGGCCAGCGATGGCAAGATCATCATGTTCATCGACGAACTGCATACGGTCGTCGGCGCGGGCGCGGCCGAGGGAGCCATGGATGCCTCGAACATGCTGAAACCGGCACTGGCGAGGGGCGAACTGCGGACCATCGGTGCCACGACTGTCGACGAGTACCGCAAGATCATCGAGAAGGACGCCGCCCTCCAGCGGCGTTTCCAGCCCGTTCTGGTCGGGGAGCCGTCGGTTGAGGACACGATCGCTATCCTGCGCGGCCTCAAGGAACGGTATGAGACCCATCACGGCGTGCGCATCGCGGATGGGGCCCTGGTCATGGCCGCCAAGCTGTCGTCACGCTACATTACGGACCGTTTCCTTCCCGACAAGGCGATCGACCTTATGGATGAGGCGGCGTCGCTGGTGAAGATGCAGCTTGAGAGCATGCCTGTCGAGATCGACGAGCTGGACCGCAAGCTGGTCATCCTGGAGATGGAACGCAAAGCGCTGGCCCCCGAGACTGACGACAAGTCCAGGAAGCGCAGTGCCGACGTTCAGGCGGAGATTGCCCAGCTGAAAGAGAAGGCTGACCGACTGAAGCTATCCTGGCGCAAACAGAAGGATGTCATTGAGGAAGCGGCGCGTCTTGGCAAGGAACTCGAGGAGAAGAAGGCCGCGTTCACAAAGGCGACCCGTGAGGGAGACCTTGAGAAGGCGGCACAGCTCAAGTATGGCGCGATCCCCGAACTGGAGAAGAAGATCGAGGCACAGCACGACCAGTTTGAATCGGAGGACAAGGGCGGCGTTGAACTCAAGCAGTCAGTGACCGAAGAGGAGATCGCACAGGTGGTCAGCCGCTGGACCGGCATCCCCGTGTCCCGCATGATGGAAACCGAGGTGACCAAACTGGTCAATCTCGA
>JBAQYC010000332.1:0-1532 GCA_049299835.1 Candidatus Cryosericum sp.
GGGTGGAGCCGTTTGTATTGTGGCAGTGACAGACGACAAACGCATTGTGCTTGTCCGCCAATACAGACCTGCCCCCGAGGTCGTTATGCTTGAGATTCCGGCCGGGCGTCGGAATGTTCGGGAACACTTTCTTACTGCCGCACGTCGGGAGCTCCGTGAGGAGACGGGATATGCTGCAAGTTCCTGGACGAGGTGCGTCGAATTCTGGCCCAGCCCCGGCTTCGTCGACGAACGGCTGACGCTGTATCTTGCGAAGGGTCTTCGTTCTGGTCTCACAGAGATGGATTCAGATGAGTTCATCAAACCGGTGCTCATGCCGATCGTCGAGGCCATTGAACGATGCCGCGATGGGAGTATGAATGATGCAAAGACACTGATCGGGCTGCTCTGGTATGCGCTGTTTGAAAGCTCGATGAACTCCTAGATTATGGCGTTCTGGTATGTTGTTGCTTTCCGTGTTGCAGCGGTATTGCCCGACTGGCTCAAACGGGTTATCGCCCGGCTCATTGCGCGGGGTTACTTTGTTTTCAATGTCAGGCAGAGGCGAGGGGTCTACGCGAACCTGAGGATCATGCGACCGGGAGCGAGTTATCGGGAGCTGTCACGATTGGCCTTGCGGACGTTTCAGCAGGCTGGCCAGAATCTTGTCGACTTCTTTGGGATACCATCGATGAGTGACACGCGCATTGAATCGATGGTCGTGAACTTCGCGGACATGCACGCGCTGCTGGACGAGCGATCCAGCGGCAGACCATTCTGCCTGGTTGCTGCACATTATGGCCACTGGGAGCTGGCCGGGGCGATTCTTGGGCTTGGCGGTTACAGGCCACATGCGATTGCACTGACGCAAAACAGTGGGGTCGTTCAGCGGTTCTATGAGTCCCTTCGAGTGCGTTTTGGACTGACGGCTCACGACGTCCGATTCGGGTTGAGAGAGCTCCTCCGACATTTGCCGGAGGGCGAAGTACCAGCCATTGTTTCTGACAGAGACTATACAAACAGTGGTGAGCAAGTGGAATTCTTCGGGCATTCGGTTCGTTTTCCCCGTGGCGCCGCCGTACTTTCTTTCCGCCGGCAACTCGTTGGGATTCCAGCGTTCCTTGTGAGGCAACCAGATGGCAGGTTTCGTCTCGAGTTTGGCGAGCCAATCCACCCGCAAGCCTCGGACGAGCGGCCCTGGGTGCGAGCCTTTGTCGTGGACTTCGCGCAACAGTACGAGGCTATTGTTGACCAGGATCCCACTCAGTTTCTGAATTTCTTTGATTTCTGGAGTACTGTCGCATGAGAATCGCAGCCGTCATTCCTGCGTTCAACGAGGAACACAACATTGCAGCTGTCGTAAAAGGCGTGCGTCCCTTTGTGACTGCCGCTGTGGTCATCGACGATGGGTCTGCCGACGATACGGCAGGGGCCGCGCGTGCCGCGAGAGCCATTGTTCTTCGCCACGCTTCCAATGCAGGAAAGGGAGCCGCGCTGAAGACTGGATTCAAGTATCTCAGTGACAACGGCTATGAAGGTGCAATTACAATCGA
>JBAQYC010000333.1:0-2651 GCA_049299835.1 Candidatus Cryosericum sp.
GGAGTCACGCCGCTTCCTGCGCATTGTATACTATAGTTCACAGTGCTAAGTTGTCTCATATTGGGAGCGGGGTAGAATAGATGGACATGAGAGACGATATATTAGAAGTTCTGGTCTCGACCGAAGAAATCCAGAAACGTACGACCGAGCTGGGCCAGCAGATAGGGCGTGACTACGAGGGCAAAAACCCGCTGATGATCTGCATTCTGCGGGGCGCTGTCGTGTTCCTTTCGGATCTCATACGCTCGGTGCCTGTGCATGTGATGGTCGACTTCATGGGCGTGAGCAGTTACGGTGGCACGAACATGGACAGCACGGGTGTCATCAAGATCACGCGCGACGTCGACGCCAACGTGGCACACCGTGACATCATCATCGTCGAAGATATCGTTGACACAGGCCTTACGATGAAGGCGCTGGTCGATCTTATGAAGACAAGAGGCCCCAGCAGTATCGAGATCTGCACGTTCCTCTCCAAGCCACAGCGCCGCAAGGTGGACGTGGACATCAAGTACTGTGGGTTTGAGGTTTCCAACAAGTTTGTCATCGGTTACGGGCTGGATTACGACGAAAACTATCGGAACCTGCCATTCGTCGGTGTCCTGAAGCCCGAGGTCTACGAGAAGAGAAAAGAGGAGAAAGGATAAGTGGCCAACCAGAAGAAGAACGGGGGCGCCAGCCCGAATCTGCTGAAAGAGCTCATCGGATGGGTGCTTCTCTTTGCCATACTTTGGGGTGCCTGGACGCTGTTCAAGCCCCCCGAGGCCCAGCCGGCGCAACTCACATATACCGATTTCGTGGCCAGGGTCCGGGCTGGAGAAGTCAAGGACGTCAAGTTTGAGATTGCGGACGTCATTCAGACCGGCACGGGAACGCTGAAGGACGGCACCAAGTTCACGACCATCGCGCCCCTGTTCGATTCCAGCCTGTATCCGCTGCTGGTGGAGAAGGGTGTCCAGGGCGATTTCAACAAGGTTCAGACGAGCATCTGGCTGACGCTGCTGGTCAATGTCCTGCCATACGTGCTGCTGATCGGAATCTGGCTTTTCATGATGCAGCGCATGCAGGGCGGCCAGAATAACCAGGTGTTCGGGTTCGGCAAGAGCAAGGCCAAGCTGTTCATGGACAACCGGCCGCGTGTCACATTCAAGGATGTTGCGGGTCTGGACGAAGCCAAGGAAGAAACGGGCGAGCTGATCGACTACCTCAAGAACCCCAAGAAGTTTTCGGCAATGGGTGCCAAGATACCCAAAGGCGCACTTCTGGTCGGTCCTCCCGGTTGTGGAAAGACATTGCTGGCACGTGCTATTTCGGGCGAGGCCAAGGTGCCGTTCTTCAACGTGTCCGGGTCTGAGTTCGTCGAGATGTTTGTCGGTGTTGGCGCAAGCCGTGTCCGGGATTTGTTCGCACAGGCGAAGCAATATGCTCCCTGTATCGTGTTCATCGATGAGATCGACGCTGTTGGACGCCACCGCGGAGCAGGAATCGGCGGCGGCAACGATGAACGCGAACAGACCCTGAACCAGCTTCTCGTCGAGATGGACGGGTTCGACGCAAACAAAGGCATCATCATCCTAGCGGCGACGAACCGGCCTGATGTCCTCGACCCCGCTCTGCTTCGTCCGGGCCGTTTCGATCGGCGAATTGTCGTAGACCTGCCGGATGCCAGGGGACGGGAGGAGATCCTCAAGGTACATGCGTCAGACAAGCCATTTGTGGCTGATGTCAGGTTCGGCACGATTGCCAAGGAGACTGCCGGGTTTACCGGGGCCGACCTGGAGAACCTGCTGAACGAGAGTGCGCTGCTTGCCGTCCGCCGGGGCAGGGCGGACATTACGATGGAGGAAGTCGAAGAAGCCATCGACAAGGTCATCGCCGGACCGCAGAAGAAGTCGAGAGTCATTAGTGATGATGAGCGTCGGCGCATTGCATACCATGAAGCGGGGCATGCTGTCGTCGGCAAGGCTCTGGCTGCGCGTGAGGAAGTCCACCGAATCAGCATCGTGTCACGCGGCATGGCCCTCGGGTTTACGTTGCAGCTCCCCACAGAAGACCGGTACATGCGCACGAGCGAGGAACTTCTTAAAGAAGTTGCCGGCCTGCTTGGCGGAAGCGCTTCCGAGAAGCTCTTCCTGGGAAGCATCTCGACCGGGCCTTCGAACGATCTCGAGCGGGCGACGGATGTCGTTCACCGCATGATCCGGGCCTATGGCATGAGCGAGAAGCTTGGACCTCTCACCTATGGCAAGAGCAGTGACCTGGTGTTCCTGGGAAAGGAACTCAGCGAGGAACGCAACTACAGTGAAGAGACTGCCGAGACCATTGATGCCGAGGCTAGACGCCTCGTCGAAGAGCAGTACCGCCGTGCGACCGGAGTCCTCGAGATGAACCGTGCCGTGCTGGAGAATCTGGTGACTGTCCTGCTCGACAAGGAAACCTTGCAGGGGCCGGAACTCGAAGAGGCTCTCAAAGGTGTCATCGACCTTACGGCGAGCACCGTTCAGGTTCAAGCTCCTGCCTCGCAGTCTGATTTGCCGGTGAGTGTTCAACCTGCCTCGTAGTCCAGTACCAGTGATATAAAAAGAAAACCCCCAGCCGAGAGGCTGGGGGTTTTGCAATGTCCCGAAAGCGTACCGTACTCAGGCACGGTT
>JBAQYC010000334.1:0-13735 GCA_049299835.1 Candidatus Cryosericum sp.
TCCCGGATCTGTCCACGCTCGACGGCCTCCAGCACCGCCTCGCAATCCGTCCCGTTTCCCGAGGCCAGGATGGCGATGCGCATCATCGGAGGAGCCCCACGCCGCGGGCTCCCGGGACGACGGTGCCGATCACGCGCGCACCATCGTCGCCAAGCGCCCGGCAGACGGTATCGGCTGCCTCCTGTGGCACGACCAGGACAAACCCGATCCCCATGTTGAACGTCTGGTAACACTCCGTTTCCTCCAGCGTCCCGAGCCGCGTCAGCCACGTGAAGACAGGAGGCGTCTGCCAGCTGCGGAGGTCCAGTTCCGCGCGCAACCCGTGAGGGATGATGCGAGGGATGTTGCCCAGAAGTCCGCCGCCCGTGATGTGGGCCATTCCGCGGACAGGTGCGACGTTCCGTGCCCGGGCGGCCGCGTCCACGTAGATAATGGTTGGCTCCAGCAACTCTTCACCGACGGTCCGGCCCAACTCCGGAACGCAGGCGTCCACATCCAGGCCGCACCGGTCGAAGACCACGTGCCGCACCAGGGAGAAGCCGTTGCTGTGCAGGCCGGACGAGGGTAGTCCCACGATGACGTCGCCTGCCGTCACCTCGTGTCCGTCGACGATCCGGCCCCGGTCCACCAGGCCGACGCAGAAGCCTGCCAGATCATATTCGTCCGACGGGTAGAAGCCCGGCATCTCGGCCGTCTCGCCCCCGACGATCACACAGTGCGCCTGCCGACAGCCGGCAGCCACCCCCTCCACGATCTCGGCCACGCGTTCGGGAACCAGGTGGCCGAGCGCGATGTAGTCAAGGAAGAACAGCGGGTCGGCTCCCATCGCCGCGACATCGTTCACGCACATCGCGACACAGTCGATACCCACCGTGTCATGACGTCCCGTCATGAAGGCGATCTTCAGCTTGGTCCCGACACCATCCGTTCCGGACACGAGGACGGGCTCGCGCAGACCCTCGAGGTCCGGTTGGAAGCACCCGCCGAACCCGCCGATGCTGCCCAGCACGCCCGGCGTCTCGGTCGACGCGACGGCACGCCGGATCAGTTCGACAGCCTGGTCTCCTGCGGCAATGTTCACGCCCGCCTGCTCGTAGCTAGCTCGCTGCATAATCTGTCTCCTTTGTCTCCAGGCCCATCTTGTCGCCTTCCTCGGGCACCTCCATGGGGTAGTCGCCATTGAAACAAGCATCACAACTGCCTTTGCCACCGACCGCTGTGCGAAGGCCCTCGATGCTCAGGTAAGCCAGCGAATCGGCGTTCACCCTGCCGCAGATCGCAGCGGGCGCCAGGCTGGTGGCGATCAGCTCGCCGCGCGATGGCGTGTCGATGCCGAAGTGACAGGGATACTTGACCGGCGGGGATGCGACGCGCAGGTGGATCTCCGCAGCCCCCGCGGCGCGCAGCTTGCGGATCAGCCGCAGAATGGTCGTCCCCCGAACGATGGAGTCGTCGACCAGCACGATCCGTTTTCCCCGGACCACGTCGGTGAGAACGCTGAGCTTGAGGTCGACCCCCGTCGCCCGCAGCGACTGTTCCGGCTGGATGAATGTCCGCCCGACGTAACGGTTCTTGACAAACCCCTCGGCAAACGGGATCCCCGACGTCTCGGCATATCCGACCGCTGCCGATATACCCGAGTCAGGCACCGGCACGACGATGTCTGCCTGTGCCGGCGCCTCCCCGGCCAGCAGTCCGCCCGACCGCTTGCGTACGGCATACATCGTATCGGCCCCCATGACGCTGTCCGGACGGCCGAAGTAGATGAACTCGAAGATACACAGGCGTTCCGAGCGTGCCAATCCGGACGGGTAGCTCCTCACGCCGCTCCGATCCAGTGTTACGATCTCCCCCGGCTCCACGTCCCGAACCAGGGTTCCGCCGACCGCATCGAAGGCACAGCTCTCGGAAGCCAGCATCCACGTTTTCTCACCCCGCCCGACGCTCAACGGACGGATACCGTCTGGATCCCGCACACCGATGATCTGGTCCGGCGTCATGATGACCAGAGCGTATGCTCCCCGCACGATCCGCATGGCGCTGCGCACAGCTTCCACGATGTCCGCGGTGTTCGCGCGCGCCACGAGGTTCGCGATGAGCTCGCTGTCGATCGACGTCTGGAAGATGACGCCCTCCTGTTCCAGTGTCGCGCGCAGCGATGGAGCATTGACCAGGTTCCCATTGTGGGTGAGGGCCAGCGACCCGCCACGGTAGCGGACGACGAGCGGCTGGGCGTTGACCACCAGGCTGCGTCCCGATGTCGAGTAGCGGACGTGACCGCACGCCATCGCTCCGGGCAGCGCTGCGAGGCGCTTGTCGTCAAAGACTTCCGAAACCAGCCCCATGGCCTTGTGGTGCAGGATGTCTCCTCCCGTGCTGACGGCGATACCGGCGCTCTCCTGCCCGCGGTGCTGCAATGCGTACAGGCCGTAATACGTGGCACGCGCAGCTTTGGTCTGCGGGCCGCCGACAATGCCGAACACCCCACACTCCTCGTGCAGTCCCATGATGGCTCTCATTTGCCCATCACTCCGGGCAGCGCCCCTCGCCATGCGTCGGCCAGTTCCGTCACCGGCGCCTGGATCATGGACCTTCCCCCGACCTCCAGGATGACATCAGATCCTCCGACGCATCCCAGGAGCGTGGCCGGCACGCCTGTATTCCGGGCAGCCTCCAGGAGCGCACACAGATCATCGGGGGCGACGGACACGACGATCCGCGACGGCGCTTCGCCAAACAGCAGCGCGTCGGGACGCGCACCCTCTTGGAGAGAGATGTGCGCCCCGATATCTCCGGCGATGCACGACTCGGCCAGCGTCACCGCGAGCCCTCCCTCACTGACGTCGTGGGCTGATCGTATGATCCCCCGGCCGATGGCGTCCAGGCAGTCTGTCTGGACCAGGCGCTCACGTTCAAGGTCCAGGACCGGCACATGACCTGCCGTCCGGCCGGTCACCATGCGCACATAGACACTTCCTCCCAGCTCCACGGTACACTCGCCCAACAGGACGATGTTGTCGCCAGCCGCAACAAACCCCTGCCTGCACGCGCGGCCGGGGTCATCCAGGATCCCGACCATGCCCACCACGGGGGTCGGCAGGATCACCGAGGTGCCGGTCTCGTTGCAGAAGCTGACGTTTCCACCGATGACCGGGATCCCCAGGGCGCGGCAGGCCTCGCTCATGCCCGTCACGGCCTGACTGAACTGCCAGAACACGTCCGGCCGCTCGGGGTTGCCGAAGTTGAGACAATCCGTCAGAGCCAGTGGGCGCGCGCCGCTGCACACGAGGTTGCGCGCCGCTTCAGCCACCGCCATAGCCGCCCCCGTCGCCGGGTCCAACAGCGACATGGGCCCTGCTCCGTCGATCGTGAGAGCAATGCCCTTTGTCGTGCCATCCACGCGCAGGACGGCCGCGTCCGACCCCGGACCGACGACCGTGCTCGTCCGCACGACACTGTCGTACTGCCGGTAGACCCACTCCTTGCTGGCGACGGTGGGCATGCGCAACACACTGTTCAACACCGACGTCCAGTCGGAGACGTCCGGCAGCTCTGCATCATCCAGGCGCATGGCGTCATCCTGCCACGCCGGGCGCTCCGCCTGCGGATGGCGCAGGGGAGCCTGCTCGGCCAGGGCCTTTGCCGGGACCTGCGCGACGATCTCGCCATCCTGTCGGACCGTCAGCATCCCGTCGCCGGTGACGCGGCCGATGACCGCCGCATTGAGTCCCCACTTGGCGAAGATATGATGCACGTCGTCTTCGTTCCCTTGGCGAACAATGACCAGCATGCGCTCCTGCGATTCCGAGATCATGACCTCCGACGGGACCATCCCATCCTCCCGGCGCGGTACCAGCGCGACATCGAGATCGATGCCGACACCGCCACGGGCAGCTGTCTCGCAGCTGGCTGACGTGAGTCCGGCTGCTCCCAGGTCCTGGATGCCGACGACGGCGTCCGTCTGGAACAGCTCCAGGCAGGCCTCCAGCAGCAGCTTCTCCATGAACGGATCACCCACCTGTACGGCCGACTTGCGCTCCTGAGAGGCAGCCGTCAGGTCCACCGAGGCGAAACTGGCTCCTCCCATGCCGTCCCGTCCCGTCGTCGAGCCGACCAGCATGACGGCGTTGCCGACCCCCGCCGCCGCTCCGCGCTTGATGTCCTCGTGACGAATGATGCCGACGCACATGGCATTCACCAGGCAGTTGCCCGCGTATGACGGGTCGAACCCGACTTCACCGGCAACCGTCGGGATGCCCATGCAGTTGTCGTAGTCGCCGATGCCCTTGACCACGCCCCGGAACAGCGCCCGCTGATGGGCATCCTCCAGGTCGCCGAATCGCAGCGAATCCAGCATCGCGACCGGGCGCGCCCCCATCGTGAAGATGTCGCGGATGATGCCCCCGGACCCCGTGGCCGCTCCCTGATACGGTTCAACGGCAGACGGGTGGTTGTGACTCTCGACTTTCATGACGACCGCCAGCCCGCCCCCGATATCCACGATGCCGGCATTCTCTCCCGGTCCCTGCAGGACGCCCGGCCCGGAAGTCGGGAACAGGCGCAGCAGCGGGCGTGACGTCTTGTAGCTGCAGTGTTCGCTCCACATCACGCCGAACAGATCCAGCTCGACGTCGCCGGGTTCACGGCCGAGGAGTTCACAGACCCGCTCGTACTCGGTTGCACTCAGCCCGACACGCTCAGCACGCACAGGATTCATGGTCCCTCCGCATGCACCGGTCAATGATGGATCCCAGGATCAACAGACCATCGGTCCCACCCAGCAGGGACTCGGCGGCTCGCTCGGGGTGCGGCATCATGCCGGCCACGTTCCCCCGCTCGTTCACGATCCCGGCGATGTTCGCGCACGAACCGTTGGGGTTGTGCGCGTCATCCGCGGTCCCTTCCGCGGAGCAGTAGCGCAGGAGCACCTGGCCTTTCTGCTCCATGGCCGCGAGGGTCACGGCATCCACGCTGTAGTTGCCGTCGCCGTGCGCGATCGGCAGGCGTAGGACCTGTCCAGCCACGCAGCGGCTGGTGAACGCCGTCCCGGCATGCTCGACACGCACGTAGACCGTTTCACAGATGAATGTCAGCCCGCGATTGCGCAGCAGCGCTCCCGGGAGCAGTCCGGCCTCCGTGAGCAGCTGGAATCCGTTGCAGACGCCGATGACGATCCCTCCCTCCCGGGCGAAGCGGATAACTGCTGTCATGAGCGGCGAGAAGCGGGCGATAGCACCCGGCCGCAGGTAGTCGCCGTAGGAAAAGCCGCCTGGCAGGATCACACCGTCAAAGCCCGACAGATCCGTTGCGCGGTGCCAGACATATTCGACCTGTTGCCCGAGAACGGCACCCATCGCGCGATATGCGTCGATATCACAGTTCGAGCCCGGAAAGACCGCGACCGCGAACCTCATACGTCCTCATCCAGAATCGTGCAGGTGTACTGTTCGATGTTGGTGTTGGCCAGCAGCTGCTCGCTCATGCGGGCCAGGACGTTACGGGCCGCATCCCGGTCCCCATCCGGCAATTCGAGTTCGATGCACTTGCCCATCCGGACTGCATGCGCACCAGTGAACCCGAGCGCGTGGAGCGCTTGTTCAATCGCCGTCCCCTGGGGATCAGCGATCCCCTTCTTCGGCGTGATCAGCACCCGGGCCTTCATTCTGCGCTCCCGGACAGCAGGCGCCCCAGGACCTCGTGATAGCCCTCCTCGACTCCGCCCAGATCACGACGAAAGCGGTCCTTGTCGAGTTTCTCGCCTGTTGCGGTGTCCCAGAACCTGCAGGTATCCGGCGATATCTCATCGGCAAGAAGGATCGCGCCATTCGCCCGTCCAAATTCCAGCTTGAAGTCCACGAGCGTGATGCCCGCAGCAGCAAACCGCTCACGCAGCAGGTCGTTGACCGTCAGGGCCAGACGTCGGAGCGCCGCGACTTCCTCGTTCGTTGCAGCCCCCAGGGCATGGATATGGTCTTCATTGACCAGTGGGTCGCCCAGCGCGTCATCCTTGTAGCTGAATTCCACCACCGGGCCGGCAAGGACCTTCCCTTCGGGAATGCCGAGGCGCTTGCTCATCGAGCCCGCCGCGATGTTGCGCACGATGACCTCCAGCGGGATGATCTGCACCCGGCGGACGAGCATCTCCCGGTCGCTGACACGTCCCACAAAGTGGTTGGCGACGCCGGCTGCCGCCAGCATCGTGAACAGGTATGATGACATCGTGTTGTTCATGACGCCCTTGTCCGCGATGGTCCCCTTCTTGATCCCGTTGAACGCTGTCGCGTCGTCCTTGAACTCGATGATGCACTGCCCCGGGTCGTCGGTACTGTAGACCCGCTTCGCCTTTCCCTCGTACAGCATTGTTCCTCGTCTCATCCCAATCCTCCTGTAGGAATTTCGGTGGTGCTGTTGTAGTGTTCGCGCACGCTGACGTCCCTGGCGCGGACCTTGTCGGCCATACGCCGCCGCTCCTCTTCCAACCTTGCAGTCACAGTCACGTCACTCAGTCCTATGATCTCCAGTGCCAGCAACGCGGCATTCTCGGCGCCGTCCACCGCGACCGTCGCGACCGGCACACCGGAGGGCATCTGCACCGTCGACAGCAGGGCGTCCATCCCTCCCGTGCCTGCCGTCCCTACCGGAAGGCCGATGACCGGCAGCGTTGTCGAAGCAGCCAGGATGCCGGCGAGATGGGCTGCCTTGCCCGCGGCCGCGATGATCACCTGCACGCCGTTCGCCCGCGCCGTGCCGGCGAACTCGAGCGCCTCGACCGGTGTCCGGTGTGCAGAGATGACGCGGGCCTCCCATGTGACCGGGAAGGACCGCAGGACGACAAAGGCTCGTTCCAGGACTGGCAGGTCTGCGTCACTGCCCATGACGATGACGATCTGTGACATAGGCTCCTCCTTGGGAGACGACTGCTGGAAATGAAAAAACCCCGGTTGCCTGGACTGAAGGCAACCGGGGCGGTTTCGTCTGGTTGGTATGAGGTCGGGGTTTCCTCCCTGAAGGAGAGGGGAGCCCCGTCGTCTCATGATTCTAACATCAGGAGAACGTGGTCGTCCTCCAGGAAGTAACACGGTGTGGGCGGAATTCGGGTGCAAGAGGTGGTCGCTGATTTGTGGAACCCAGCATGAACCTTCATGCATGCTCCCGTTGAACAGGCGGAACAACGGCACGCCTGGAATGGTGACATGAGTATCCTACCCGATGGTCCAGCGGTTGTCAACCCCGCGGGCGTGAAGGCCAATAGAAATACGCCGGGCAGGGAAAATGTCCGGCGCAGTGGAGACGAAGTCAGCAGTGAGACGTGTGCTGCCTTATGGTTTCTTCTCTTCCATCACCAGGGTTTCAATGATGTCATCGACCTTGAAATCATTGAAGTTCTGCAGGCCCATACCACACTCGTAGCCCTTGAGGACTTCCTTGGCGTCTTCCTTGAAGCGCTTCAGCGAGGAAATGCTGGAGTTGGCATACACGACGACGGCATTGCGGACAACGCGGGCCTTGGCACCGCGGATGATCTTGCCGTCTTCGACCAGACAGCCGGCGATGGCGCCGACGCCGGTGATCTTGAACACGTCCTTGATGCGCGCGCGGCCCTGGACGACCTCTTCGAAGACGGGCTTGGTCAGTCCGGCAATCATCTTGTCGATGGAATCGCCGAGTTCGAAGATCAGGTCGTAGGTGCGGATCTGGACCTTCTCAGTCGCGGCAACTTTGAGGGCTTCGGCCAGAGGGACCACGTTGAAGCCGACGATGACGGCGTTGCTGGCGGAAGCCAGCAGGACGTCGGACTTCGTAATGCCGCCGGTACCCTCGTGCAGGATCTCCAGCGGAATGGTCTTGGTCTTGACCTTCCTGAGCTCGAACTTGACAGCATCCAGCGTGGACAGCGCGTCGGCTTTCAGGATGAGGGTGAGCTTCTTCTTCTCCAGCGCCTCTTCTTCGTTGAACAGGTCGTCAAGTGTCAGTGGCTTCTTCTGTTCCTGTGCCAGAAACGCAAGGCGCTCCTTCTGCCTCTTGTCATCGATGATCATGCGGCACGAGTCCACGTCTTCGACCAGGTGGAAGACCTCACCGGCCTCGGGCAGTTCCGACAGACCCATAACCTCTATGGGCATGAGCGCCTTTGCTTCACGCAGGTTCGCGCCTGCCTCGTTGGTCATGCGCTTGATCTTGCCGACACAGTCGCCGACACGGATGTCGTCACCGACATGGAGCGTTCCGGTCTGCACGAGCAGGCGAGTCAGGACGCCGATGTTTTTGTCGACGCGCGCCTCAATGACGGAGCCGGACGCTTCGACGGAGGACCGGGTCTTGAGACCTGCCATCTCTGCCTGCAGGAGGATCATGTCCAGCAGTTCGTCCACGCCCTTGCCGGTCTTGGCCGACACGGGAAGGAAGACGGTGTCTCCACCCCAGTCGTCCGGCTGAAGACCGCGGTCGGCCAGTTGCTGCTTGACGCGCTCGGGGTTGGCCTCAGGCTTGTCGATCTTGTTCATGGCGACGATGATCGGGACTTTGGCCGCTTTTGCGTGGTCAAGCGCC
Organism: Candidatus Cryosericum sp.; assembly: GCA_049299835.1. Classification (GTDB taxonomy): domain Bacteria; phylum Caldisericota; class Caldisericia; order Cryosericales; family Cryosericaceae; genus Cryosericum. Next base: position 8,551 of record JBAQYC010000334.1, read on the forward strand.
TCGAGGGTCTGTTCCTTGACACCCTCTTCGGCAGCGACGACCAGGATGACTACATCGGTGACCTGCGAGCCCTTGAGACGCATCGACGTGAATGCCTCATGGCCGGGCGTGTCGATGAAAATGATGGTCTTGCCCTTGACTTGAACATCGTAGGCGCCGATCTTCTGCGTGATGCCACCCTTCTCGCGGCTGGCGACGCTGCTCTTGCGGATGAAATCCAGCAGGGTCGTTTTGCCATGGTCGACGTGACCCATGACCGTCACAACAGGCGGGCGTGTCTCGAAGGACTTCATGAACTTGTTCGACGGCTGGACGTAGTTCTCGCCAAGGATACGGGCGAGGTAGTCGGCGTCGTCGGGATCCAGTAATCCGCACTCGCGCACCGGGACGCCGTTCTTGAGCATCATCGTGTTGAGCTCATGCTGTTTGAGGTCAAACTGCCTGGCAAAAGCCGTATAGGTGACAGATTCCACAAACGCTTTGGGCTTCTCTACAGTGACAACAGGTTCGACCGGTGCGGGCGTAGGTTTCTCCTTCTCCTTTTCAGGTGCGGCCTTCGGGGCCGCCTTGGCTGTCCTGGTGGTTTCCTTCTTGACCCCCGCCGCATCAGCCTTCTCTTTGTCGACAATCTCCTTGACAAGGTTTGCCGTTTCTTCTTCGATCGTGCCGACGACGCCCTTGCTCGGGACTCCCAGTTCAGCCAGGATCTCCAGCATGCGTGCCGACTTCAGATTCAGTTCTTTAGCGAGCTCATAGATCCGTACTTTCTTCATGCGCCTCACCTGCCTCACGGGTCGGGGCCGCTTGTGGCTGCCCCCCCTCTACCTGAACGAGTTCCACTTTTGCGTCCAATAGCCGTTCTACGAGCCGGACGTTGACCCCACCTTTGCCCAGGGCGACGGGAAACGCATCGGCTGTGGCATGCACCACAAAGGTGCCGTCCTCCGGCCTGCGTTCTGCATCCAGCACCTTGGCAGGGCTGAAGGCGTTGATTGCATATTTTGCAGGATTCGGATCGTATCGGATGACGTCGATGTGTTCAAACGCGATCTCGCGCGATACAGCGCGGATGCGTCCACCCATTGGGCCAATGACTGCGCCAACGGGATCGATCTTGGGATCGCGACTGAAGACGGCGATTTTTGCACGCTGGCCCGGCTCCCGGACGATGCGCTTGATCTCGACGAGGCCTGACCCGACCTCGGGCACCTCCAGCTCAACGAGGCGCTGGATGAAGTCCGGATGCGACCGCGTCAGGACCACGCGTGGTCCCTGCGCCGACTTGTCGACCGACAGGATGAGTGCCTTGGCGACACCCTGAAAGCGCAGCCGTTCCCCTGGGATCTGCTGATCCTTCGGCATGATGCCTTCGCACCGTGCAAGGTTGATCAGCAATCCCTCCTTGTTCTGGCGCAGGACCTCCCCATTGACCAGCGTACCCACCTGTGAGTGAAAGCGCTCAAAGACCAGATCATTTTCACGTTCCTTGATCTTGTCGTCGATGAACTTGCGGGCCTTCACGATCACCGACAGGGGCAACTGCTCGATCTTGACCTGGATGAGCACGTCGTCTCCGGTCTTCGCTTCCGGCTCCACCTTCCGAGCGTCCTTCAGCGTGATCTCGCTGTCGTTATCCGTGACCTTGTTCACAACCGTTTTGCGCGAATAGAGCCGCACAAGGCCGGTACCTGTGTCAGCCTTGACCAGAAAGTTGTCTTTCTGGTACTGCTGCTGGTATGCCGCCTCGAAGGCTTCCTTGATCGCCGTCACGATGTATTCCCTGGAGATTCCCCGTTCCTTCTCCAGCTCGTAGATGGCACTCTGGATCTCATCCCTCACACGCACCTCCCAGTATCTCGTCCCACAACGAGATCTTCGTCACCTGCCGCATATCGAACACACGGTCCACTCCGAGCACAGTCACGTGCAGGGCATCCCCGTCCGATGCTCCCAGAGTGCCAATAATCGGTTCCCTGGATTCCCTGGTCGCCAGACGCACAAGCCGGCCGGCAAAGATCTCCAGCTCCCGCGCCGTCTTGAGGACACGGTCCAGTCCCGGACTCGTCACTTCGAATGCCGGGAGATAATCGTCGCCATACAAGTCAATGAACGCATGACTGACCGCCCGGCTGACATTTTCAAGCTCGTCGACCGAGATGTCTTTCCCGGGCGTCATGAGCACGACGCTCACCATGCCTGGAGCATTCTCGATGGCGACGAGTGTGGTATCGCTCTTCGCCACTTCCAGCAGTACGATATCCTCAAATCTCTTGTCCATACGTACACTCCATGTGAAAAGAAAAAGTGGTCCGCTCGCGCGCCCACTTTTCGTTTTCCACCAATATGAAACGTCCGAAAGCAGGGCTTCCGGACGTCATGTCGCTCAGTTCCTTGTCACGTTCATGACATTACATCAAACAGTATACCCATGAATGCCCGAATGACAACCTCAATTTCCTTTACAACTTGGCAAAACTATCGAACCCGGCGTTATGAGTAGTCCACTCCGCTGGGACCAAGAATCTCGGCAAGTCCCCTCAGGAGCACCGGCGTGATGGTGACCCAGTGCTGGTTGCCGACCTCCAGGCAATGTTCCTCGCCGTTGCGATAGAGAATGCGCCAGTGTTCCTTGCCGTGATGCTTTCCCGTGAGGAGCAGAATGTTCTTGAGCGTCTCACCAGTCACCTGCTCCATGGTCATCCTGAGCTTGAGGATGGGGTGAGATACGGGTGCCTGCTGAGATCCTTTCGCCTGCTCGGGGGTCACGAAGTCGATGAACTTCCTGGCCGTCAGCGACAGTTCGTCGCCGTCCATGCGCACGTTCGCCTCAAGGACGATGGCGCCTTCACGGTCGAAACACGGCTGAAACTGCCCGAGGACATACTCGAACACCATCAGTTCCACCTTGCGATTGTCATCTTCCAGCGTACATTTGCCATATGCGTGACCCGCTTTGGACTTGGCGGTCTTCGCGGACGTGAGCAGGCCCATGACCGTAACGGTCGTCCCGTCCTCAAGATCCGCGCACTCGGAGACGCGCTTCGCCTTGTACTTGGCCAAGAGTGGCTCGTATTGCTGGAAGGGACTGCAGAAGCAGAAGAACCCAAATGCTTCCTTCTCCATCGCCGCGGCGCCGGCCGTATCACACGAGGAAGCGGGCGCTCCGGGTTCGCTGACAGAGCCACCAAACAGGCCTGTCCCTGAATCGTATGTGACCGGCGCCTTGCCGTTCTGGTTGTTGAACTCTCTCAGGACAGCGACGCGGTCTTCCCCCAGGGTCTCGAACGCCCCGGCCTTGATGAGGCATTCGACGGATTTACGGTTGACCTTGCTGCCGCCGGAACGCCGCTGGAAGTCCTTGAACGTCGTGTAGGGACGGTTGGACCGCTCCTCCATAATCTCGTCGATCGCCTTTGATCCCAGATTCTTGATGGCAAGCAGGCCGAACCGGATGCCCTGGGGACCATCGGACTGTGTCTCCACCGTGAACAGCTTGTCGGATTTGTTGATATCCGGTGGGAGGATGGGGATATTCTTGCTGCGACATTCGGCGACCAGCTCTTTGAGACGGTCCTCCGAGTCGATGCCTGAGTTCATGAGAGCCGTCAGGTACTGGATGAGATAGTGGGTCTTGAGCCACGCCGTGCGGTAGACCATGATAGCGTAAGCGACGGCGTGTGACTTGTTGAATCCGTACCCGGCGAAGAAGTCGATGAGGGCGAACACATCTTCGGCTGTCTTCCTCGGAATACCTTTCACGACTGATTTCTCAACGAAGATGATCCGCTGACTGGAAAGAACGTCCGCCTTCTTCTTGGAGACGCCCTTGCGCAGGATGTCTGCTTCCTGCATCGTGAATCCGGCCATACGGTTCGCGATCTGCATGATCTGTTCCTGGTAGACAATGATGCCGTAGGTCGGCTTGAGCAGGCCCTCGATGCTGGGGTGGTAGTATTCGACCTTCTCCTTGCCATTCTTGCGGTCGATGTACTTTTGAATACCGCCCGCCTTGATGGTGCCGGGGCGGTAGAGCGAGATGATGGCCGTCAGGTCTTCAATGGAGGCCGGCTGGACACCGGCCGCGACGCCCTTCATGCCGCCGGATTCCATCTGGAACACCCCGATCGTATCGCCGCTGCTGATAAGCTTGTAGACAGCCGGTTCCTCCGTGTCGACGTGGCTGATATCCACCGTAACGCCCAGTTGGTCTTTCACCATGTTGACGGTGTTCTGGATGACACCCAGGTAGGAGAGCCCCAGGAAGTCCATCTTGAGAAGACCGAAGGCCTCGACAAGGTTGTGGTCCCACTGTGTGATGACGTTGCCGTCCTTGTCGCGCTGCAGCGGCAGGTAGTCGGTGAGCTCGGTATCGGCGATAACGACACCTGCGGCATGGGTGCTGAAATTGCGGTTGACACTCTCCAGCTTCATGGCTGTATCGAACAGCTCTTTGACCGTCGTTCCGCTCAGCTTTGTGCCGTCATCGTACATGGTCTTGAGCTTCTCGACGGTGTCCAGAGAGTCCTGCAGGCCCGTTCCGAACGGGATGAGCTTGGAGATCAGGTCTGTCTCCTTGGGAAGCATACCCAGGGCTCGACCCACATCACGGACAGCCTGTTTGGCTTCCATCTTGCCGAAGGTCGCCACCTGGGCGACGGAAGATTCGCCATACCGCTCACGCACATACTGGATGACCTCCCCCCGTCGTGCATCCTCGAAATCCATATCGATATCCGGCATCGAGATGCGGGAGGCATTGAGGAAGCGCTCAAACAGCAGGTTATACCGCAGCGGTTCGACTTCCGTGATACCGGTCGCGTAGGCAACGATGGCGCCGGCGGCAGATCCACGGCCGGGACCAACGGCGATTCCCTTGCGGCGGGCGAACCGGGTGAAGTCCTGGACGATGAGGAAGTAGTCGACAAACCCGCACTTTTCGATGGTCTCCAGCTCCATGCGCGCCCGCGCCGTCGCCTCTTCCAGCTGTTCGGGAGGATAGAGGCGCTGGATGCCGTCCATGGTCATCTTCTCCAGCAGTCGGCGGTTGACCTCGGCATCCCATGGCGTCGTCTGCCCTTCTTCGATGTACCGGGGCAGGTGATAGACCCCGAGGGGCATTTCAACGTTGCACATGTCGGCGACGAGCTGGGTGTTCTGGATAGCCTCTTCGTCGTCGGGCAGGCGC
>JBAQYC010000335.1:0-5633 GCA_049299835.1 Candidatus Cryosericum sp.
GGTCTCTAGTCACCACCGGTTGTTCTCCTCAGGGTGGCCTTGGGAGACTTGACACACACCGACACGCCACCTATGCTCTATACATTAGGACGTCCGAACGTCCGTACAAATGGAGTAGAGATGAGCAGACAGTCGCAGCGCATTCAGCAGAGGCTTCAACAGCAGGTGAAGCCCGGTATCAGCTGTCGTGAAGGACACGATTCGATCATTCTCGAGGGATCGGTCGACAACTGGGCCCAGGTCGTGCACGCCGGCAAGCTGGCTGCTCACGAAGGGTACAAGGGAGTCGTAAACAGGCTCGTGGTCGAAGGGTTGATACTGCCCCCACCCCGTTCCCCCAAGCTGAAGGATGCTGTTCTGGACGGCCTTCGTGTTGACGTCCTGATCGTGGGCGGGGGCGTCACCGGCTGCGCTCTGGCCCGCGAACTCACGAGGAAGAACATCTCGGTCCTGCTGGCCGAGAAAGAGGATGATCTTGCAACGCACGCGTCATCCAGGAACAACGGCATGATCCATCCGGGCATTGAACCACACCCGGGCACGAGGAAGGCGCACTTCAACGTGCGTGGCAACGCCATGTATGATACTGTGGCGGCGGAGTTGGACGTCCCGTTCACGCGATGTGGGTCTCTCATCCTGTACCAGGAGCGCTGGGAGCGTTTTCTCGGACCGCTGTTCATGGCTCGCGCCAGGCAGAACGGGGTGCCAGGCGTGCATTTGATCAGCCGGAACGAGGCGCTTTCACTTGAGCCGCACCTTACACCAGAGTTCTCGGCGGCTCTGCATATGCCTTCGACAGGGATCATATCACCCTATCTGCTGACCGTCGCGTACGCCGAGAACGCTGTGCACAATGGAGCAACAGTCAGCCTTGAGACAATGGTCGTGGACATGAAGGTGCGCGAAGGACGGATCACAGCGGTCCGTACGAACAGGGGGACGCTGTATCCGAAAGTAGTCGTGAACGCGGCTGGCCTCTATGCGGACGCTGTGGCAGACATGGCGGGCGACCAGTTCTTCACGATCCATCCCCGTAAGGGCGAGATCATCATTCTCGATCGCAAGAAGGGTAACCTCCTCTCGCACGTCGTCGCAAGGCCACGGCTGCTTCAGGTCCAATCCGACACCAAAGGTGGTGGCGTGAATCGGACCATTGATGGTAATATCCTTGTGGGTCCGAATGCTTTGGAACAGCCCTTCCGGGAGGACTACAGCACGGATCGCGACCGTATCGAGCTCATGCTGCGTCGGTATCTGCCCCTGGTCCCTGAACTGTCTCCCGCAGATCTCATCACATACTTTGCGGGCACGCGGCCTGCGACCTATGAGGAGGATTTCATCGTCGAGCGGTCACAGTACGTGCGGAACCTCGTTCACGCAGCTGGCATCCAGTCCCCTGGCCTGGCGTCGGCTCCGGCCATTGCAGAAGAAGTCGCCCGGTTGACCGAGGACGCGCTGGAAGAAGTGATCGAGGTGACAGACAATCCGAGTTTTGACGGACACCGCCACGGGATCCCCGATCCGGAGCGCATGACGTGGGAGGAGAGGGATGCGCTTATTCACACACGCCCGGACTACGGTGTCATCGTGTGCAGGTGTGAGGGAATCAGCAAGGGTCAGGTCGTGGATGCCCTGAGGTCCCCGATTCCCGTGACAAGCCTGGACGCAGTCAAGCGCCGTGTCCGGGTCGGTATGGGAAGGTGCCAGGGTGGATTCTGTACACCCCAGGTGTTGCGTATCATGGGGGAACAGAACGGGGGGCAGCTGGCGACCATCACCAAGAAGGGTGGCGACTCGTTCATCCTGGCCACCGAGACCAAATCGGTGCGGAAGGCGCCATGATAGTGCGCAACGTCGACATCGCCGTGCTGGGAGCAGGACCGGCGGGCATGGCTGCCGGTCTGGCTGCTGTACGGGGTGGAGCGAACACTGTTCTGATAGAGCGGGAGAGCCATCTGGGAGGGATCCTGAAGCAGTGCGTGCATGACGGGTTTGGTCTGCTGAGGTTTGGAGAGAAGCTGTCGGGACCGGAATATGCCGGGCGCTTCGTTCGTATGGTCCGTGAGACCGGTCTGCCGGTCCTGACGTCCACGTTCGTGGCCGAGGCGCGTCAGGACGGCGAAGAGAACATCCTGATGCTTGTCGACCGCAACGGCATAACCGAGCTGCATGCAAAGGCCGTCGTCCTCGCCACGGGTTGCAGGGAGCGGTCTGCGAGACAGGTCATGATCCAGGGCACTCGCCCTGCAGGCGTCATGACTGCGGGGACGGCTCAGTACTACGTGAATATCCTCGGTTACCTGCCCACGACACGGTGCGTTATCCTTGGCAGTGGCGACATCGGGCTGATTATGGCGCGTCGACTCACACTGGAAGGGGCCGAGGTGCTCGGGGTCTTCGAGGCAAAGGCGACTCCGTCGGGTCTGTCCCGCAATATCGCGCAGTGCCTGGACGATTTTGGCATTCAGTTGCACCTGTCGAGGACAGTGACTCGTATCTTCGGCGATGACCGGGTCGAAGCGGTGGAGACGATGGCGATTGACGAGAAGATGTGTCCTGTCGCTGGCACCGAAGAGCGCCTGTCCTGTGACGGTGTCATCCTTTCGGTCGGTCTTATCCCTGAGAACGAGATCGGCGAGGCGCTGGGTGTTCCCATGGATCCGGTAACCAAAGGTCCCATGATGGACCAGAACGGCCAGACACAGGTTTCAGGGATCTTCGTGTGTGGCAACGCGGGTCATGTGAACGATCTGGTAGACTATGTCAGCGAGTCCGGTGATCGGGCCGGTGCGGCGGCTGCAGCATATGTTGCAGGGTGTCGTACAAGCAGACTCCTTCCCCTGGTGGCTTACGGCACGGTATTGCTGTATGCTGTGCCGCAGTTCGTTGACATGGAAGCACCGGCACAGACCGCTGTCGTCTACTTCCGTTCGAGAGAAGAACTTGGGGTGACCGTCGTTCAGGTCACTGCGGGCGGGGAGATAGTAGCGTGCCATCGATATCAGCATCTGCGCCCCCCGGAGATGGAACGTCTGGAAATCGATTTGAGCCTGATTCCGACTGATGCCACGTCTCTCGACATCGGGGTAGAATCTGTGGTCGTGTCGGAGGCGAAGACGTGAAGGGATTGACGTGTATCGTGTGCCCTAACGGATGCAGTCTCCAAGTCGATCAGGATGTCGATCCATGGAAAATTGCGGGCAATCTCTGTCTACGCGGTATTGACTTCGCTCACAAGGAACTGACCAATCCAACGCGGACCGTATGCACCACTGTTCGAACGTCGTCTGCAACTGTCCGCAGGCTCCCGGTGCGCACTCTGGGCGAGGTACCATTTGTGAACGTTCGATCTGTCATGTTCGAGATTTCTCACCTGGTAGTTGACCGTGACGTACGGACAGGCGATACTCTCATTGAGAATGTCGCCGGTACCGGTGTCGCGGTCGTTGCGACTGCAGATCTGGCGGATCTGATGGAAGGGGAGGACTCCGATGGGAGACCGATACGTTCTGGCGATTGACTGTGGCACACAGAGTGTTCGAGGACTATTGTTTGACGACACTGGTCATCTGGTGGCCAAGCACAAGGTAGAATTCGAGCCGTATTTTTCTCCAACTCCCGGGTATGCCGAGCATCGGGCAGAAGACTACTGGCGAGACACCTGCACGGCTCTGCAGGCGCTCAAAGAAGAATCACCCGAAGCATGGAGTCGTATTGGCGCCGTTGCAGTGACCACGCAGCGCGACACGGTCGTTGCGCTGGACGCCGACGGAATCCCTGTGCGTCCCGCCATTGTCTGGCTGGATCAGCGCATGGCTCGCTGTGAGAAGCCGATGCCTTTTGCAGACCGACTGCAGTTCAAGCTTGTCGGGATGACCACTGCAGTCGAGATCACCAGACGCAAAGGAAAAGACAACTGGATGGTGGAGAACGAGCCTGACTTGTGGGCGCGCACCAGCAAATGGCTCCTGCTATCGGGGTACTTCTGTTTTCGACTGACAGGGCGGTACGTCGATTCCGTGGCATCGCAGATAGGTCACAACGCGTTTGACTATGCCGCGCGCAGCTGGCCCCGGAGTGACAACAGCTGGCGCTGGCACATGTTCAGCGCGCGTCGGGAGCAGATGCCGGAGCTCGTGGATGCCGGGGAGCAGATGGGCACCATATCAGGTGAAGCAGCGCGTGAAACAGGTGTTCCTGAAGGAACACCGGTTATTGCCGCCGGCTCCGACAAGGGATGTGAGACGCTGGGTGTTGGCTGTGTTGACGGGACGAGCGTCAGCCTCAGCTTCGGGACGACCGCGACGGCGCAGACCACGTCACGAAAGTACTTCGAACCGATCCCGTTCATGCCACCCTATCCTGCCAGCATCAAGGGGTGCTTCAACCCCGAGGTCGAGATCTTTCGTGGCTACTGGATGGTGAGCTGGTTCAAGAAGGAGTTCGCAGCCCGCGAAGCCGTAGAGGCAGAGGAGCGCGGCGTTCCTCCGGAGGTCGTGCTGAACGAACACCTGGAGGACGTACCTCCAGGATCGCAGGGTCTCATGCTCCAGCCATACTGGGGTCCGGGCCTGAAGATGCCCGAGGCGAAGGGATCGATGATCGGGTTCGGCGATGTGCACACAAGACCGCATATTTACCGCGCCATCATCGAAGGCATCGGCTACGCATTGCTGGAAGGGGTCGAACGCATCGAGCGCAAGAGCGGAACGAAGGTGAACCGGGTCATGGTCTCGGGAGGCGGTTCACAGAGCGACGCCATCTGTCAGATCACCGCGGACCTGTTTGATCGACCGGTGGTGCGAAGTGAGACCTATGAAACATCGGGCCTGGGGGCTGCCATCAACGGTTTCGTCGGAATCGGCGTCTACGCTACGCACGAAGAAGCGGTGCAGCACATGGTCCACTGGGACAGCACCTTTCTTCCGCGTCCCGAGGCGTCCCGCATCTATCATGAACTCTACACGCGCGTCTACAAGCGCATCTATCCAGCATTGCAGCCGCTCTATCGAGAGATTCAGAGGATAACCGGGTATCCGGATATCTGAGGGGGCTTGATGACCGACAAGAAGAGCACGTTCCAGCCAGACTGGTTCGAAGATGCCGCGCCGCCTGGTTCCTTTCGCTCCATCCTGAAGTGGGGTGGTTCCGCTGATTTCAAGCACCCAAACAAGCGCCTGTACGTGCTGATGAAGAAGACCTTCGGCATGACTGACGCGGACTTCCAGCACCGGGAGAAGATGGGCCTGGAGCAGGTACCTCAGGATGTTCCGTGCCGTCTGCAGAAGGACCAGCTGGACACCCTGACGGCTATCGTCGGCCTGGACAACGTCCGTACTGACGGCTATTCCCGGTTGCAGGTGGCGTATGGCAAGACCATGGTCGACCTGATGCGTCTGCGTGAAGGTATCGTCGAGAACATCCCCGACGTCGTGCTGCATCCCCGCAGCACCACGGATATCGAGGCGATCGTCCGCTTCTGCGATGACCAGCGGGTCCCGCTCTACGTCTACGGTGGCGGGTCTTCGGTGACACGCGGCGTCGAAGCCGTGCGAGGTGGCGTGACGCTGGACATGCGCGTCCACATGACCAAGGTCGTCCGGTTCAGTGAGAAGAATCATACGATCACGGTC
>JBAQYC010000336.1:0-7088 GCA_049299835.1 Candidatus Cryosericum sp.
GGAGTCTTCCATGCGGACTCGCTCCCTCTTGGCATAGTAGGCCTCGAACGGAAAGAGGACCATTTCGGGAATGTCGGGGATGGGAGGCGGGGGAGCAATGACCGAAGTCTTGCCGTGGCGCTTGCGGGAGATGTCTTCAAGCGCTTTGATGAGGATCTCCACTGCTTCCCTGGGTGTCCCGATCGTAATGAATGCCAGGATGTTCTCAAGGTCAGACAACTCGATTTCGACGTTGTAGTCTCTGTTGAGGATCTCTTCCACCCGGAACCCGGTCAGTCCCAGCCTCGACACATGGACGGTCAGTTTGGTGAGATCGACATCAAAGACGGCGTCGGTGTGGGCGCGCTCCCTGCCCGGAGCAAAGAGTCCTTCGATGTTGTTGATGCGCCGGCGAGCATCAGCTGCGAGGTCGATGGCTCGTTGAAGCAGGTCGTGACCGTTTGTCGCCATTTGCATGCGGGCGACGTCCAGGGCTGTCAGCAGGATATAGGATGGTGACGAGCTCTCCAGCATCGTGAGTGTTGCCCGCACCAGCTCCTTGTCCACACGATGTGAACCCAGATGGAGCATGGATGTCTGAGTAAGTCCGGCAAGCGTCTTGTGCGTGCTCTGGACGACCATGTCTGCGCCTGCATCGACAGCGCTCTTGGGAAGGTCCGAGTGAAAATGAAAGTGCGACCCGTGAGCTTCGTCGACCAGGATGCGACGCCCGGTAGCATGCGCTTTCTGAACGTAGTAATCGATGTCCGAACTAATGCCGAAGTAGTTGGGATTCGTCACGAACACGGTCTTGGCTTCAGGGTGGTCCCGGAGTACACGTGCGAACGTCTTCTTGGATGGGAACGTCTGGAACTGCAGCAGGCGGTCTTCCTCGGCCTCGAGATAAATGGGGCGCAGCTCATTGAGGATAAGGGCTCCGTACATCGAGCGGTGCGAATTGCGCTGGACGATGACGCGATCATAAGGATCACAGGTTGACAGGATCATTGCCTGGTTCCCGACCGTCGAACCATTGACGAGGAAGAATGATTCGATAGCGCCATAGGCCTCTGCAGCCAGTTCCTGTGCTTCCCTGACGACGCCGATGGGGCGATGAAGGTAATCGAGTCCTTCGACTTCTGTCAGGTCGGAAAGGAACACATTCTCGCCCCAGAACTCCTTGAGGCGTGGATGAATGCCCTGGCCTGCCATATGTCCTGGCATGTGAAGGCCAGCGCGGTGCTTGCCGATATAGGCCTGGACAGCATCGAAAAACGGGGTGCGGCTTTGATCTCTCATGGGAAAGAGTGTACCGGCCAGACCCCCGCTGTCAACGCGCGAGCGTGAATCCCGGCTCCTGAACGTGCCGGGTTCAGAATGTCTGTCCGGGTTCCAGGACCGTGCAGTGCGCGCTCGTCGACGACTCTACCTTCTTCCGGAATACCTGGGGATCGACGGCGATGAGAGGGAACGTCCCGTAGTGCATCGGGATCACGGTGCGTGGCGTAAGCATCTTGACAGCCTCTACGGCGTCGTCGATGCCCATGGTAAAATTGCCGCCGATAGGGAGAAGTGCAACATCCAACGGGTGAAGGCGCCCTATGAGTTCCATGTCGAGAAACACGCCCGTGTCACCGGCGTGGTAGATCGCCCTCTCTCCAGTCTTGATGACGAAGCCGCAGGGATTTCCCGTATAGATGAGATGTCCGTTCTCCGTCACCGACGAACCATGCAGGGCCTGGGTCAGGAAGAGCTCACCGAATGGAAAGGAGTGATTTCCGCCGATGTGCATGGGATGCACCTTCGTGACACCCTTGCCGGCAACGTATGTGATAAGTTCCGCCGGACCGATGACCGTTGCCCCGGTGCGTTTGGCGATGGGGATGGTATCTCCCAGGTGATCAGCATGACCGTGTGTCACAAGGATGTAATCTGGATCGACGTCGTCGGCCCCCATGGATGCTGAAGGATTTCCCGATAGAAATGGGTCAATAAGAATGTCACCGGCTGCCGTATTGACCAGGAAAGCAGAGTGTCCAAGATACGTAAGCCGTTCATGTGTCATCGTATCATATACCTCCATGCAAGTGTACGCCCTGGAGCATGCTGGTCAAGCTTTTTGTCGTCTGTTCACCACTGCGAAACTTGCAATTGCATGGGACGTGGTAGAATGTGTCAAGTCATTCGTTTTGCGATAGTTCGCGCACTGCCAACACCCGCACCGGGGAATTGCAGTGGCGCCGGGGGAAATAGACGTGATCAACAAGGTAATAGTCAGCGTTCCTGCGAGCACCGCCAACCTTGGGCCAGGATTCGACGCCTTCGGGCTGGCGCTTGAAATGCGCAGCACGTATACTGTCGAGGTACTCTCTCCGGAAGAGAAATGGAGTGTTCACTTCGAAGGTATGGGCGCCGACGTTCTCAACGAGAAGGGTTTCAAGTTCGTCAGCGAGGTCATGGACTATTTCGAACGTGCCGAGTCGGTACACCTGCCGCCAGTGAGTATCAACGTTCACACCGGCATTCCTCTCACACGCGGCCTGGGTTCCAGCGCCAGCGCCATCGTGGGTCTGTTGTCATGCTTCGAAGTCCTCATGAACACGAGGTTCGATACTGGCAAGGTCCTCAGGTACGCGATCGCCATCGAAGGACATCCCGACAACGTTACTGCATCGCTGGTCGGCGGGTTCACCATCGCTGCGAGTGACAAGAGCGAGGTTGCATACATGAAGGTCGTTCCTCAGGACCTCAAGGTCGTTGTCACAGTCCCATCCAGCTTCCTTTCGACCAAGAAGGCCCGAGCGGTTCTTCCTGACACGTACGCGCGCAAGGATGCCGTTTTCAACATCGGTCGTGCGTCGATGCTGTCTGCCTGCATCTTCAGTGGAAACTACGACCTCCTGTCGTTCGCGCTCCACGACCGTCTCCACGAGCACTACCGTGAAAAGCTCGTAACCGGATTCCGCGAAGTCTCACATGCCGCCGACCGGGCAGGAGCTTATGGCAGTTTTCTCTCGGGAGCCGGCCCCAGTATCGCAGCTCTCGCCGAGCCCGCCAAGGCGGAGAAGGTTGCCAAGGCGATGCAGAAGGCGATGATCGAGCTGGACGCCGAAGCAGAGACCTTCGTCCTCGACATTTCTGCCCAGGGCGTCATCCTGCAAACCGTCGACGACGAGAAAGCATAGTTTTCCTCCCGGAAGCCTCGACCGCCCGTCGGTTTCGACGGGCGGTTTTCTTTCTCTTCATCCATCCTGTATCGGCAACCTGCAAAGTGGCTTCAGAAGTGGTGTCCAAGATCAACATCGCAAAAAGTGGCTCTGACAGACGATTTCAGACAATATGCCGTATCCTTGCACGTTTGCGGCCCCTTCAGCCCCACTATGAGCATATTTCGGTGGAACGAGCCTGGGATGCGGAGTTCAGAATGACACCCCAAAACCCGACCCTCGACAGAGTTGTCCACAGCTCCTGACAGGTTGTCCCCCGTACGGCCCTGTTTGATTCCACCAGTTTTCCACATAACTAACAACGGTTGTGGAGAAAAGCCCGTTTCATGAGGAAAACATACAGACGCCCCGGCGGTCTAGTGAGACTCTGGTGTTGGAAGAGATTGGTCGAAGTTGGCGGCTCTACAGCTTCGCCAGCAACCCCGTCCTTTCGTTGAACTGGTCGATGAGCTTGTCGAACGCTGGAGCAGCGGTCCAGATCTGATTCCAGAACTCCGGCTCCCACAGCTCGCGCAGTTCTTCCGCAGTCTTGCCCTGCTGCTCGACCCAGGTGAAGTACTTGAGGTTGTGCAGCTGCTTGCGGTCGCGGTAGTTGAGCTCGCGGTACCAGTCAGTGAGAATGCCCTCCAGATACTTCGCATAGTCGAGCGCGGCGTCCATCTCGGTATAGGGGCCATACTCGGCGCGCATTTCTTCGAGACGCGACAGGTACAGGTCGGCGGAATCCGTGAACACGGTGAAGACGACGTCGTTCTCGTCCATCTCTTCGTACTTGGCCATCTTGATCGCCGCGACCATGTTTGCCAGAGAGGAGATGCCCATGAGGTTGAGTTGTTCAATAATCGCACGCGGGACGCCCTTCTTCTTCAGGTAGGCCTTGCCTGCTTCCTCGTTGAAGAGGCGCAGCAGATGCATCGGGTACTCGTCGTCGATGGCGGCGACTGCGTCTGTATTGCGGACGTTGTGGATCCAGGGGACATGCTTGTCGCCGATACCCTCGATACGATGTGCGCCAAACCCGTTTGCGTAGAGGGTCGGGCATTGCAGCGCTTCCACGGCCGTGATGTGGCTGTATGGATAGACCTTCTTCAGGTACTCGCCGGCGCTGATGGTCCCGGCGGAGCCTGTGGCAGAGACGTAGCCGGCCATACGGGACTTGGGTCCCTTGATGCTGTTGAAGACCTGCTCGAATGCGGAGCCTGTCATGTCGTAGTGCCACAGTGCGTTGCCGAACTCCTCGAACTGATTGAACACGACGATGGCGTCACCGCGGGTGGTCTTGAGCTCATGCACCTTGTCGTAGATCTCTTTGACGTTGGACTCGGTTCCCGGAGTGCCGATGACTTCCTTGGTCCCGATCTCGCGCAGCCAGTCGAAGCGCTCCTTGCTCATTCCTTCCGGCAAGATGGCGACGGCATCTGTGGCCAGCAGGGCGCAGTCGAAGGCGCCACCGCGACAGTAGTTGCCCGTGGACGGCCATACGGCTGCCTGCCGGGTCGGGTCGAACTGCCCGGTCACAAGTCGTGGAACGAGGCAGCCGAATGCAGCACCGACCTTGTGTGCGCCCGTGGGGAAATACTTGCCCACGATGCCCACCACGCGAGCCTTGATGCCGGTAATGGAACTCGGGAGTTCAATATAGTTGACGTCCCCATACAGGCCGGTCTTCACGTCGTTGTGCCACGTGATGCGGAACAGGTTGATGGGATTGACATCCCACAGGCCGACGCCCTTGAGTCTTGCCTTGACCTTGTCCGGGACAAGTGAAGGGTCTTTCTGCTGTGCAAAGGTGGGGATGATGATATTTCGGTCCTGTGCCAGCTTGACGGTCGTCGCCAAGACGTCTTCGTGGACGGTCATGTCAAATACAGCCATGTTGTACTCCTCTTGTCAAAGAATCCACGCGCCAGGCGTGGAAACACACATGATAACCAGCTTCTCAGTCTAGCATGCCCGAAGGCTTGTTCAACCCTTCTGTATGAAGAGCTTGACAAGTCGCCCAGTCACATCGCGCAGGGCACTGCCCAGAAGATCAGGGTCCAGCGTCTTCTCTGGTTCGTTGTGAAACACGGCAAAGGGGACCTGGTGCCCCTTGACTGTGATGAACCCCTCGTCATGTCCCTCTGACAGGAGCGCCCAGTCGTTGTCCCTGTAGTACCGCTCCATCTTGGTGTCCTCGAGCGAGTGATACAGGATGGAATCAGCCTGTTCAGGGCGATAGCGCCTGCGGTTCTTGCGCACGGATTCCTCGAAGGAGACATCGATGTACAGGATGGCGGCGTGCATCAACACGTCGTCCGACAAGTGCTGAAAAGCATTCGCAAAAGCGTTCTCACCACCACGGGCGAACTCCATCATGATCGTGTGATGTTCGAGAAACAGCGGTTCTCGTGCCAACTTCTTGCGGAGATCCAGGTCGATGCGTTCAATGAAAAAGTCCCAGATGTGGTCATCCAGAAAGTACAGGGCATCGTCCGTGTCCCTCCGTGCAAGACCCATCGATTGTCTGATCGCGTCGTTTTCGAAGGTTTGCCAGACATAGAGAAAATCGTCCAGCTCGTCGAAGGGGGCGATGTGATATTCCCGCAGTCGCTTCTCGTCGGGCAGCTGCTTCAGGAAGTCGATCGCCTCGCTCTTGCCTGCCGCCGGCCGGCCGATCAGCAGGATCACATCCAGTTTGTTCATGATACCTCCACGCAGGGTGGCTCCTCGATCTTGCTGGTCGCGGGCGCTCTGGAATCATGATTAGAGAAAAGCCCGTCATTCTAGTACGTCGCGGACGAAAAGCAACCAGCGCGTTGCAGCATGTTGATTCGTTGGGAACCGAAAGTATCCTGATGCCAATAGAAACGAGATCGCAGTACTTGTGGGGCTGGACCCGGTACAAGAGGCAATCAGGTTCTTCCCTCCAGGGTGGAAGAAAGCTCAGAGGAACGGGAGACGCTCTCCTTTGAACACGACCTCTTGTGGTCGTTCTACTCTTCGATTTCTACTGAAATCCCCTTTGAGAGTTTGAGGACAAGGTTTGAGAGTAGCGCAGCAAGCAAGAGGTCAAGTGTTGATGACAAGACTGCCAGAACAGAGAAAATGAGTATGCCTGAAAAAGAACGCGTTGCATTGTAGGTGAAGAATGGAATACCTGCCGTTACTCTTGAAGTCGGAGATATGAGAATAGCGATATCTCCACCAATAGCCAAGACGGTGCCAACGCAGAAGCCAAACTTCGTGAAATCCTCAACCGATACGCTCCTGATTCTCAGTTGTTTTTGCATGAAGAACCTCCCATAAAGGCCTGCCCCTTCTCGGGGCAGGCCTGATATTGCCTCAATGTTTCGGGAACATCATCGATCAAGCGCTACTGGATCGAACGTGTTATAGGACGACAGATAGTAGATATCGGTCCCTTGGCCAAGTATGCCGACCCCAATGCTGTACAGATACGAAGAAGTATAGCGAGCGGTGAAGCCAGGGCCAGTTGCCTGGAGCAAGAAGACACTATGTGAGTAGAACCCACCAAAACTGCTTGCAGGGTTCGATATATAGGGGTTTGTGTCATTGTCAGGCCAGAACAGGCTATTGTCATTCCAGGTGCAATTGTAGAAGGAGTTTGCGGCAAGTTCTGCGTAATTGTTCATACCCGGAATACTTCCTGCGGTTTGTCTATACGTCCAAGCCTTTGATACACCACCAACTGGCATCCCAATTGTATAGCCTATGCTTCCATAGCCGTACAAAGGGAAACGTACACGTAAAGGAACAGTATCATATCCGGATGGCTGGGGAAAACTATAAGTAGTATCTGCTCCACTTTGGAATTTTGTTTCGATGATATGGTCTACAGAGGAAGCACCGAAATCGATAGAGATCAGGGAAGGATTGTAC
>JBAQYC010000337.1:0-3921 GCA_049299835.1 Candidatus Cryosericum sp.
ACCACGATCCGTGTCGCGATAACCGAGCAGCATGTTTCGCAGTCCCGTATCAACAATGTAGTACTTGCCGAGCGTCTTCAAATATTGCTTACCCTTGATGTCATAACGCTGTGCACTGTAGAAGATAAACGCGTTCTGCAGATAGCCGATATACGCCTCAACGGTTCTACTGGCAGGATCCTTTCTGTTGTTGTTGATATCACCCTGGCTTGCAAGGAAATTGCTGATACTGTTGGGAGATACGATGTTACCTACATTGTCTGCAAGAAATGCAACGATCTTCTTCAGGAGCGTCTGGTCTGCGATCTTGTTGCGTTCCAGCACGTCTTTCAAGATGACTGTCGAATAGATCCCCTGCAGCACATCATTGATACGTTCCTGGTTGAAATTGTATTCGGATATGGTGGGCATCCCGCCGAACTGCAGATACTTCTGGAATTTCTCATCGACAGCGACGTCCGATGCAAATGTATTGAAATCAAGGAACTCCCGGAAAGAGAGAGGGAGCATCTTGATCTCGACATATCGACCGGACAGAAGAGTGGAGAATTCCGACGACAGGAGGTAGGCGTTGGAACTGGTGATATAGATGTCTGTATCGAAGTCAACGAGGAAAGAATCGATGGCCTTCGACCATCCCTGTACCATCTGAACTTCGTCCAACAGGATGTACGTCTTTCCAGTGCGAACGATCTTCTTCGCTACTGCCTGATACAGTGTTTGAGCATCGGTTATGTCCTTCCACCGGAAAGACTCAAAGTTCATCTGGATGATGTGATCTTGTGGTACGCCGCTCTTGCGGAGATCCTCAGCGAACATTAATAACAGGGTAGACTTTCCACAGCGACGGATACCGGTCACGATCTTGACGACCTTCTTGTCCCGGAATTCCTGCAGGGTCTTCCTATAGACCGGCCTGGCTATCATGAGTCACCTCTCATCTGAGTATACCGTGTGACCGATCCTGATGCAATAGTTTTTGACCCACAAGTCGAAAAGTGTTGGCTATTGATGAGTTATTGAAATGGAAGTCAACAACTCGACAGTGTCCTATTGTGCCGCCAGGTCCTGCAGCACTTCTTCAGTTGAGACCACCTTGCAGTAGATCTGGTTGAGCATCCTGGTCTCCCAGACCTGAAGGTCGGCGTTGATGGCCGACGTGGCGTCCTCCACCAGGAAGACGGTATAGCCCCAGTCTGACAGGTCGCGCACGGTGCTCGAGACACACTGATCCGTGAACAGGCCGCAGACGACCACATGCTCGATGCCCATCCACCGCAGGATGTGGCCGTACTGGGTGCCCATCACGGTGCTGTCCGTGGTCTTGCAGACGACGACCTCGCCGTCCCGGGGCTTCAGCTCATCGACGACCTCCTGGTCCCGGGTGCCGATCTTGAGCAGGGTGTAGTTCCAGCCCGGTCTGGCCTGCGTAGGCGAACGGTCACGGCCGTCCGCGCGCTGATTGCCAAGCGTTGCGAACGTTACTACCATCTGCTGGTCGCGGAAGAAGTCGAGGAGCCGCCGGGCGTTGGGGATGACTGTTGCCTTGAGCCGGTCAAACAGGTAGCTGTTGCCTGCATCCCTGAGCTCGACCGACAGGTCCTGGTCGTGCTTCTGAACGTCGATGATGAGCAGCGCCGTCCTGGCCTTCAGCGGCTTGATCTTCTCCCAGTAGTCTCCTTCGGAGTGCACCTCGAAGTTGGGGTTGGTGAATTTCCTGAATGTCGGCATTCTTGCGTCTTCCATCTTCTCCTCCATCTTGAATGACCGATCGCCCGCTATAGCCTTACCGGTTGCCGAAGTTCTTGAGATACTCTGCCACGGACCGGTTCATCTCCAGGGAGAAATCGGACAGGTACTTCCGTTTACAGAGCGCTTCGATGGTGTCTTTGTCACCCCGCTCGCCATACATTCCGAGGAGCTCATCCGGTTCCATCTTCCGATAGTGGTTCTCGTGGACGATATGGCTCCTGCCAAAGCGCGTCGGCTTCGTGCGGTCCAGCTGCTGCTTTGTCGGATACCCGTAGACAACCAGGGCCGCGGGCATGGCGAATTCGGGCAGTGCCAGCAGGGTTCTCACCTGCTCGCAGTTCTCGAGGACGTCGCCGATGTAGCAGGAGCCGAGCCCCAGTGACTGGGCTGCCACAACGGTGTTCTGTGCGGCGATGAACGCATCCGCGCACGCGAGCATCAGATCGCCGACAGCTGGTTTGCGCACCACAAGGCCGGCCGCCCAGTATGTCTCGTACCACCGCTGATAGTCAGCCACGAAGACGAGGACGAGCGGCGCCTTCGCAATGAAGGGTTGGTGGTCGCACAGGACCGCCAGCTGATCCTTGACCTGCTGATCCGTCACGTCGATGATCGTGTAGAACATCATGTTGCCGGCGGTTGGCGCTTCGCAGGCCGCCGCGATCACCTCGTCCTTGACAGCATCGGGCACCGCTCTGTCCTCAAAGATGCGTACCGACTTCCTTTCCCGGAGCTGCTTGAGTACCTCGTTGGTCTCATCCATGGGTCGTCCTCCCTTTCGTTCTGGAATATCCTTTCGACATCGTCTATAGTTGCCCACGCGCTGAGTCTGCCCGTTCTGCCTCAAGGTCCAGGACAAGTTGTGGCACGCTTGAGCGGAAGAATCGCTTGACGGTCGCCCACTGGACGGGTTTCCCCAAGTACATCGGATCGGGCTGTGCGTCCGCGTCGGCGAACCACGCAAGTGCCTTGCCGATAATGACCGGCTCGATGAGGGTCGGACCAAAGCGCTGGATGGCGTTGTGAGCAACTGCACGAAACGGCGTGGTCTTGAGCACTGTGTAGAGATCCACGAAGTCGCGCCTGGCCCCACGCTGCATGATGGCGATGAGCTTCATCCCGGCGATATCGACGATGCCTGCAACCTTCACCCCGTCGAACAACTCTACGGACTCGGCAAAGGCATACGGATATTGAAATAGCGACACCTTGACCCCGTCCACGATCATCACCGCCGTCCCTGGTTCCAGCTTCAGCACTTGGACATCGGCCGCGATTGCCTGTACCGATTGAACGACAACAGCGGGGCCGAATTCGTCATGGGTGAAGAAATCAAAGTCCACGGACACGCGGTGACCAACACGCAATGCGAGAGCTGTCCCACCTGCCAGGACCGGGCTGAACGGCTGAAGCGCCGTGGCGATGACGGGCAACAGACGCGCGGCTTCAAACTTCAGACACTCAGGATGCACAGGGCACCTCTCTGACAAACCAGAGGTTCCAGAAAGTCCGCGAACGCGGCGACAGCCCTCTCGACAGCGTCAGGACCTGGGCAATCGCAGTGCCGGTATACCGGTGCTGCAGCCACCGCACGTCCTGTAGATCACCCAGCTCAAGGACGCGCTCAATGATGGCGGCCGCATGCAGCGAGGAGTCCAGCAACTCAGGGTCCGTGTCCCAGAACAGACGGCGCAGGCGCATGGAGATACCCTTCTCTTCAGACAGGCTGTCAACGGCAGCCTGGACGTCCGGCCTGCTCATGGGACCAAGGTAGGTCTGAATCATGCGCTTGCCCTCGCGTCGAGAGGAATACGCGTACTGCCTTCCATGAATCGTGCGCACGAGGATACTCATCGTCTGGGCCTCCTGTAGATAGTTTACACAGCATGAGGTGTAATACAAGTGACTAGTGACCCAGAAGAGGAACACACTACCATGAGTGCGGAGGTGTCACGTGGAGGAATTGGGTACAAGTACGACATTGCTGGTCATCGACGTTCAGCGGGGACTGTTTGAGAAGTCGACGCCCGTCTACCAGGGAGACCTGGTGCTGAAGAATATCAACGCGCTGGTCGACCGCGCTCATGCTGCCGGCGCGCCCGTGTTCTACGTCCAGCACTCAACCAAAACCACGCTGATAGAGGACAGCGATGCATGGCAGCTGCATCC
>JBAQYC010000338.1:0-3037 GCA_049299835.1 Candidatus Cryosericum sp.
GTCGAGGATTGGTCCTGCCCACCAGTTCCTCCATCGCCTGTTCTGTCAGAGCGGCGATGTCACCTTCCTTGACGCCCATCGCGGCAAGCCCTGACGGCATTCTGAGTCGACGATTCATGTCCTGGACGCCGACGATGGCCTTCTCAGCATTCTCCCGGTCAGTTCGCCACGGATGACCGGCGCCCATGGCAACCGCGATCTTCGCCATCCTCGTCCCCACCAGTACAGCATTCCATCGCATGACTGCCGGCAGCAGGACCGCATTCAGAACACCGTGTGGCAGACCGTACTTTCCGGTCAGAGGGTGTGACAATGCATGAACGTACCCGAGGCCGGAGTTGTTGAAAGCAAGGCCAGCCAGGAACGCCGCGTTGCACATGCCATGGCGAGCGGCGACGTCTTCCCCGTGCTCGAACGCCCTGGGCAGCCACTCATACACCAGCGTGATAGCTTCATATGCCAGTGAATCGGTAAGAGCGGTAGCATTCGTCGCCACGTATGCCTCAATAGCGTGCGACAGCGCATCCATCCCGGTGGCCGCAGTGAGCGAAGGCGGCATAGTGACCATGAGTTGAGCGTCGTTAACGGACACATCGGCCGTCAGTCTCCAGTCGACAATCGTCATCTTGTGGTGTGTCCTGCTATCCGTGAGTACGGCAACGGACGTTACTTCGCTGCCCGTCCCGGCGGTCGTATTCACCGTAATGAAGGGTGGCAGACGTTTCGACACCTTGTCCTCTCCTTCATACTGATCGATCGTGCCACCGTTGCTGACGATGAGGCCGATCCCCTTCGCACAGTCCATGGCGCTTCCCCCGCCGATGGCCACAAGGAGATCACAGCGCTGCTCCTTGTACACCTCGACGCCGTTCATGACCATCACGTCGGTTGGGTTCGGCCCTGCGCCGGCATAGATGGTCGACTGGATACCTCTCCTGGTCAGCACATCCGCGACCATCTTGCCCTGGTCCTCACCAAATGATCCCATGGATGCGACGATCAGGCCCCTGGTTCCTCCCAGGTTCTGTGCCCACGTGCCGATGTCATTCAGGGCGCCGCGATGGATGAGATTGACCCCTGGCATGTAATACGTTCCGGGCATATCGCCACCTCCAAGTCACATCAAGAAAGGCCTGCAATCCTGTGCGTCATACGTACAACTGCAACACGACTGCATAGTACTTTACCGCAAACTGCGCCCGTGCTCAACCGTGCAACGGTCACAAAATGAAGGAATCGACCGCGCAGTAGCGTTTCTTCAGCGAGTCCCTGCAGCCTCCGATGTGCGAGTAGCGCGCGCCGAGAACGGCAGGAGGTCGAGGACCGTAGCCGCTTCATCCCCGGTCAACCCAAAAAGGTCCATGTGCTCCCCGTAGTCCTGCAGGACGAACACCTGGTTGCCGTTGGACGTCAGGGCGATCTGCCACCACCAGAGGGACTCGTGACCAGAACCGTGTCCTCCGGCAAGAGCCCTCGTGACCAAAGGTGTGACGGCACCCCAGAACATCAGGGCACCGTCTTCCCGCCGCCGCTCGATCGTCTCGGCAACCGGCATGAGTAGTCTGATGGCGTCGGTGTCTTCTCGCTGGCAGACGACTTCAAACGTTTCTGAGCGGTGCAGGACAAACTCTGCAAGGGGTACCCAGAACGCTGTCGAAACAGCAGTCTCGACGCCTGGTAGCATTCCCCTCAACTCGGGAACTGCTACGCGCAGAGATATGAGCTTGGCGGTCGTCATGTCACCGCGGTCCACATACGCCCGGCTGCCGACTTGCCGGCATCCCCGGCATATCGTCGACATCCTCTGCAACAGTCTGGGAAATCACCATTCTCGTGCGCCATAGTGCCAACAGTGTACCCCGCTCGGCAGGTAATCAAGATACACCTTCCCCCTGGTCACGGACGATCCGTTCCAGGTCCCTCCAGGGTCCGATGTCGAAGAACCGTCGCGCCAGGCCGGATGTCGATGGCAGGACCCACACCATGGTCCGGCCAATACACTCCTGCTGCCTGCCGGGCACGACTCTCATGCCCAGAAACTGTGCCGCCGCCGTCCTGCTGGTAAATGCCAGTACGCACGGCCGCCAGCGCAGGACCTTCACCGTCAGTAGTCTGCGCGCCTCATCCAGGTCAACATGGCCATCGAAGATGTGTATATCCTGCCCGTGATCGTTCTTGACCAGGTCGGTCAGTCCGATCCCCCAGTCGAGCAGCCGTGGATATACCTCCGCGGCAAGCCGGCGCGGTGTCAGTCCAACCTCCGCCAGTGTTTGCCAGAAGCGATTGCCCGGGTTGGCGTAATAGGCTCTTCGCTCCCAGGAAACATCCCCCAGCGCCGACCCGCAAAAGACGAGACGCAGGCCGTCGGTCAGGACATCCGGGATGAGCTCTCCGACACCCCGACCATCCGGCCCTGGTTGCAGATCGCTACCATCCTGTTCATGTCGCTTTCTCATGGTCTCAGTATAGCAGTGTGAAGCCGGCGGCTTGCAAAAATCCATCCAGACTGTAGTCTCAGGAAAACTGTATCGAGGAGTGCTATGAACGGTAAACGTATCTACAGCGTTGCAGGAGGTCAGTGTGGCCGCGAGACCCTGCTCGCTATCCTTCGTGAGCATCCGGAGATCCGCTTCGTCTCTCTTGTGGCGATCGACCTTGCCGGCAACGACACCGACGAGCGTATCCCTATCCAGACCTTCGTTGCCGACATCGACGCATTTCTTGCTGGAAAGGCAGTCCAGACCGACGGTTCATCGGTCGCACTGGCCGGCATGACCTCTCTGGACGACGCACAGGTCGATCTTGCGCCGGACTTGACAGCCACCTGGTTCGTCGACTACAACGAACAGCATATGGACCACGAGACCGGTCTTCCGGTGGGGACCCTGCGTATTCCGTCCTTTCTTATGCACCACGGTGAGCGCATCGACTCACGTTCTCTGCTGGCCATCACGCTGGAGTATGCCCGGACGGAAGTCCTGAAGCTCGTGCACAGTCACGCCACGTCCCCACTGATCACTCACCTGGAGCCTGCACG
>JBAQYC010000339.1:0-8846 GCA_049299835.1 Candidatus Cryosericum sp.
ATGAGACTGAGGGGATGGCCACAATGTTTGCCAGAAGGGCAATTGGGGCAAGGACATGGAATGTCGACACGGCAAGTGCTGCTGTAGGCAGAGACGCCCCGATCGTCGAACAGAGAGACGAGAGGAATCCCCGGGCAAGACGGTTTCTGACTCGAATGAGATGAGACAGGGGTCCCCCGATGAAGTACAGACCGGCAACCGAGGCAAGCGACAGCTGCAATCCAATGTCGAAAACACAGGAAGGATCGACTACTACGAGAATGAGCGCGGCCCAGGAGAGTGATGCAAGCTTGCCGGTGTGCCCACCGAACACGTGGGTCACCATGAGAATGCACAGCATTACGAACGCCCGGTCGGCACTCAGGGGAAAATCTATGAATGCCAGGTAAACGAACGTGGCAAGAAGAGGGGCAAGCGTTCTGCTGACACTTCTCTTGGAGAACAGCAAACCGAAAAACATCGACATCAAGGCGAAAATCAGTGAGAGGTGGAGTCCCGATATGGCGAGCAGATGGCTGGTACCGGTGATGGAGAAGAGATGGCGGTCGACAGTGCTGAAGAGCTTGCGGTGAAGAAGGAGCTCTTCGAGGAAGCCATACGCTTTGTAGCTCAACAGTGGCCGTGCACGGAGCTCAATGAGGTCGCGCGCGTGCCCCGTTGATCGACCCCACCATGCGGCAAGTGTGCGACTGGAGAGGACCTGAATGTCACGTGCAAGAAACAGTTCCGGGGGTGGTGGGCCGAGGCGTTCCTCTCCCGGATTGAGGGCTGGACTGGCTGTGCCGACCTTCCCAGAGACACGTATCTGTTGCCCAGAGGTCGGACCTGTGCGCCGGTCCGGCAGCTGTACCTGGATCGTCACGGGGTGGCTGAGAAGAATGTCGTTTGCCGTTGTTGCTGAAAGCTCGAATGAGATACCCCCGGCACTTCGCGCCACTGCAGGTGTAAGGGTTCTGCCGGTGACCACCGTGGTATCGGAGAGGAGCTGTCCCGAGGCAGAAGGTTGAATGGCCTTCTTGGACATGGCGAACGCCGGCCAGAAGAGAGCGAGTGCAAGCGCGACACGAATGAGGTTGATCGATTGGCGTCGGGCCTGCAAGATATAGAGCGCTCCAAGACCAGTCAGGAGCGAGAATACAAGTATCGATGCGGCACCTGATGTGTCAGCTGACAAAGCCCCAGCTACGACCGTCAGGGCCATGAGCGTGACGAGTCGCAGTCGTATCACCAGGGTTAGAGGGTGATGAGAGATTTCAGGTCTTCGTAGGTCTTGGCGCCGATGCCCTTGACGTTCTGAAGGTCTTCAAGCCGCTTGAACAAGCCATGTTGTGCCCGGTAATCCAGGATCGCCTGTGCTTTTGCCGGCCCGATGCCGGGAAGCGTGTCGAGGTCGGCCAGCGTCCCGTGGTTGATGCTTATTCGTGTGCGAACATTCGACACCGGTGACGCTGGTGACACGACGGTATTAGAACCATCTGGTGACTTGACAGGGACGGTCACTTGTTCACCGTCCTCAAGGCGGGCAGCCAGGTTGACCGCAATGAGGTCTGCGTCGCTCGCAGCCCCTCCTGCAGCCGTGACTGCATCCCGGACAATGGAGCCCTCCGGCAGCGCGTAGACGGCTGGATGGAGGACGGCGCCGGTGACATACACGTTGATTGAAACCGGGACTGAGGGTACCACAGCGGTTGTCGAAGGGTCGATGGCAATCTGCGGAAGTGGGTCTGGCGTAGACTCGGCAAGGCGCGAGCCGATAAACAATCCCATACCCGTTCCCAAGGCAAGAACAGCGACAATCAGGATAACTATCTGACGCTTCGACATTTTTTCCATAGTAATGGAGATTCGCTCGCTGTCGGGCAACCCCCGCCTCCTTCGTCGGCGCGGACTTGTTTCTGGCTCCCTAGCGGGGGCCTCTCATGACTGCCAGCAGATCGTACAATTCCAGAAAATCGGTGACCATTCCTTCAGTCTTCTGGGAGACCGGGGTCTCAATAATTGTAAAGGGGATTCCAGCGGGAATCATTGGGAAGGCTTTCGTCACGTCGGCATTCTGATGGCGAACACACCCGTGCGATACGTCCTTGCCGATGCTGAACGGATCATTCGTTCCGTGCATGCCGTAAGAAGGGAGCGAAATGCCGATCCACCGGATCCCCAGGCCATTTGCTTTGTCCTGAATGTATGGCGCATATACTTTTCCGTCCCAGTGCCAGTTGGGGTTGGCTTGTTTCGTAGTGACCCTGTACTCGCCAACGGGCGTAATGCTGTCGCCGGTGGTTCCAGTCGCATCCGGGAAAACGAGTGTACCGCCTGCCGTTCTCAGAACAGTAATATGGAAGGACTTGTCGACGAGTACCTCGGTGGCAGTTGCGCCCCATGCCGATGGAACGGCCGCGACGGCAAGGACCAGAACAAGGACTGCTATGCAGAAGAGTGAGCAGCGTCTGTTTTTCATAGTGACTCCCATTATAGACAGCACCGGCGTGATGGCAACGGGGCTGACATGACCGGCAAATCAGAAGGGCCCCTTTCGGGGCCCGCGATGTTCGTAAAGCGCTTCAACATCAAGGGAAACAGTATGTTCTCTTGCCAAGTGGTGCGGGGAGAGGGAGTTGAACCCTCACGACCTTGCGATCACTAGGACCTGAACCTAGCGCGTCTGCCATTTCGCCACCCCCGCCTGATGGGCTTGAGACTAACGCTCCAGAATAACCGGGATGACGATGGGCCGCCGGTGCGTTTTGTCGTATATATATTTAGCCGAGAATTTGCGTAAGTCAAGCTGCAAATCAGGCGTCGCGCGTACATCCTTGTTGCGGTGGGTCACCATGAAAGCTTTCATCTCACGGGTCAAGTCCGCCAGAATCTGGTCATCATCAGTCACCACACCCTTGCTCACTATTTCTGGACCGGCAAGGATTTTCCCCGTCATCCTGTCGATGCTCACGACCGAGACCAGAATACCATCCTTGGCCAGACGAGCGCGGTCAGTGAGGATGGGGCTGTCCGGGAGGCCGAGGGCAAGACCGTCGATCAGGAGTCCCTCTGCAGGTATGCGCTTGAGTGCCGTCAGGTGTTCGCTGTCCACGGTGAAGCACTGGCCGTTTTCGAGGATGAACACATGTGTGCCGGGGATGCCGACACTTTCGGCAAGTCGTTTGTTCCAGAGAAGATGCCGGTACTCTCCGTGAACAGGCACAAAGAACTTAGGCCGCGTCAGCGAGAGCATCAGTTTCAGGTCCCCCTGCGCGCCATGACCGGACACGTGGACCTTGTCTTCGCGGCGGTAGAATACATTTGCCCCTCGGCGGAACAGGTTATCGACCGTGCGAGCTACCATCTCTTCATTGCCTGGGATGGGATCAGCAGACAAGACCACAGTGTCGCCTTTTGTGATCTTCACGAAGTCGTGTTCGCCGCGAGCAAGACGTGACAGGCCGCTCATGGGTTCGCCCTGAGTTCCGGTCGTAACGATGAGCATCTTGTCCTTGGGGACGTTTCCCATCTCATCCTGCTGGATGAACACATTTTCCGGCATATCCATGATCTTGACCTTGCGCGCTACCTTGACCGAACTGATGATGCTCCGACCGTCCACAAAGATCTTGCGACCCTGAGGAGCTACAGCATCCATGATCTGCTGGATCCGGTGGATGTTGCTGGAGAACGTACTGAAGATGATACGGCCCTTGGATTCGTGGACGATGCTGTCGAATGTCGAACGCAGGTCACGTTCCGAACCCGCGAAGCCCGACTCCTCGGCGTTCGTCGAGTCAGACAGAAGCAGGAGTATCCCCTCGCGCCCGAGAGCGCTGAACTTCTGAAGGTCGATAGGCTTGTCGTCGACCGGTGTCTGATCGATCTTGTAATCGCCCGTATGAAGAATGATCCCCTCAGTCGTGCGGATAGCAATGGCCATGCTCTCGGGCACCGAATGGGTAACGCGAACGAACTCAACGTCCATGTTACCTATCTTGATGCGGTCGCCCGCCTGTACTGCTCTGGTTTCATAGGGTTTCATGCGGCCAGGGATAACGTCATCGATGATCCCGAGGGCGAACTTGCTGGCGTAGATCGGTGCACGGACGTGCTCCAGCGTGTAGCCGAGCGCCCCGATGTGATCCATGTGCGAATGAGTGATCAGGATTCCGCGGATCCTGTCCTTGATCTGGTCGAGGTAGTCCATGTTGGGAATGACGTAGTCGATCCCCTGCATATCGTACTCGGGGAACTTGAACCCCGCGTCGACAATTACTGCGTCGTCGTTGACCTCATAGACGGTCATGTTCTTGCCAATCTCCCCGAGACCTCCAAGGGGAGTAATGCGAATGATGTCGTGATGTCGAGACGTGTGTTCAGTGTGTTGCGATTGTGTTTTAGTCATACGTATAGTGTACGCACTTTGTTAGCGTTGAAAAGCAATACATTGTGGAGAGTAGTGTCAGTCATCCGGCTCTCTATCGTCGGACAGTTTCTCCTCAAGTGCCTCCGATCGTTCAGGAGAAACAGGAGGGACTGGAGCCCGGCGCCTCAGGATCCGCGAGGCAATGATTCCCAGCACAATGATCGCAATACCTGTCCACTGGTTTGGTGTCAGGCCAAGCACGTGCACAGGAATGCTGCGGAAGAACTCCACGGCGAAGCTGGTGGATCCATAGAGGTACAGATACCAGATGAAGACCTCGCCATCATAGTGTTTGCGTTTCCGGACAAACCAGAACAGAATGGCAAATGTGAGGAATCCGCAAGCTGAATTGAACAGCTGAGCCGGCCAGATTTGCTGATTGAGCAGATCGCACTCGGACATGGGATTGGTGAAGATGACGCCAAGCCATGACGTCGTAGCCGTTCCATTGCAGCAGCCATTGAGCCAGCACCCGATCTTGCCGATACCAAAGGAGAGAGCAAGCAGCGGTGCAACCATATCAGCCATCCGCCAGAACCCCATTCGTCGACGCCGGATGACGAGGTTCGCACCGACGACACCTCCAAGAATGCCTCCAAAATAGGAAAGACCTCCTTCCCAGATCGCGAGGATACGGAGAGGATGTGCCAGATACCACGAAACATCCGGAGACGTCACAATCCAGCCGAGCCGAGCTCCAAGGATGCCGCCGATGACAGCGGCAATAGCCATGTCCAGAACATCATCAGTGTTGATGCCCTCGTGTCGCGACTGGATGTATACGATCGTGATACTGAGGGCAATCGAAACAGCAATCATGACGCCGTACCAGCGAATAGTGAGGCTTCCAATGACAAGAGCTATGGGATGCATCGGCTTCTCCTTTGTTGGCTCGTGGGCCTGGGACGTGACGATTATAATACCAAATACTGGAGCTGCCAGTCCATTCCGGTTTCCGTACCGCGGTGTGCTCTGGAATGTGGCGTGGGTGGTGCAGACCTGAACCTCCTCGTTGCGTTGACCCCCCTGCCGTGCTATAACCTGATTCATGGAAGACACTCAGCGCATGTTCCAGGGGTTTGAACCGTCGAATCTGGACGATTTCGTGGGTCAGGTTGCAGTTGCTGGACCTGGCACACCGCTTCGGAAGTTTGTCAGCGATCACGTACGGTTCAGTGCGATCATCTGGGGTCCTCCAGGGTGTGGAAAAACGACATTTGCGCGACTGCTGGCAGTGCAGTTGGGCGAGGAGATGGAGTACGTGACTGCCGTCTCGGCGGGCGTACCTGAGTTGCGTCAGATTGTGGCTCGCCACGCAGGGCACCCTTTCCTCCTGGTCGTTGACGAAGTCCACCGGTTCAACCGGGTTCAACAGGACTTCCTTCTGCCTATGCTGGAAAACCGGTTGATGACATTCATCGGACTGACGACCGAGAGTCCGTATGCGGCCTTGTCGCCGGCTTTGCGGTCAAGGATCTTCATGCTGCGATTTGGGCCATTGAACACGGCTGAGATCACTCGTATTCTCACTCAGGGATGTGAGAGATCGGGAATGCAGGTAAGTGGGACGGTACTGAATCGCGTTGCGGCCTTTAGTTCGGGGGATGCGCGCGTCGCCATCAATGCCCTGATATGGCTGTACCAGTCTGGAAGCCTCGTAGAAGGGGCAAATCTGAATGAACTGCTCAAAGAGGTTCCAGTAGCCAAGAACTTCGAACAGGAACACTATGACCTTGCGTCGGCATTCATCAAGTCGATGCGTGGCTCTGATCCGGACGCAGCGCTATACTACATGGCGCGTATGATCGAAGCGGGAGACGATCCCCTCTTCGTGGCACGGCGCATGATCATTTTTGCGGCAGAGGATGTCGGTCTGGCGAATCCCTTTGCCGTTGTGATGGCAATGGCTGCACACGATGCCGTACAGGCGGTTGGACTGCCTGAAGCGATGCTCAACCTGACGGAGGCTGTCATCTATCTTGCGGGGAGCCGCAAGAATAATTCGGTACTGGGCGCCATGCGTCGTGCAAAGGACCTTGCCCAGCAGACGAAGAACGTCGATACACCGGTCCAGCTCAAGAACAGTCGCACCGGGCAGGCATTGTACCGGTATCCACACAATTTCCCTGGCAACTGGGTGGATCAGGAATACTTCCCCGATGATGTGCACGACCGTGCCGTCTATCTGCCTACAGGGGCCGGCTATGAGCACGTGATCATCGGCTACTTGAAATCGCTTCGCGCAAAGAAACCGGAATAGGTGCAGAGGAGTCCGATATGCAGAAAGGATACTGGGAAAACGGCTGCAAGCTCCAATTCGATGGCATCGTTACAGCGACCGAGGAGACAGAACGCGGTCTGTTGGTCAGGTTCGAAGAAACATACTTTTATCCGGAAAGTGGCGGACAGCTCGCTGATGGGGGGACGGTCGGTGGCGTGACGATTGTCGACGCCCAGCAGGATGATACGGGCCCGTTTGTCATTCTTCCTTCTGGATCCCTTGTGGACGTTGATCAGCACCTGTTGTGCGTCGTCGACGTGGAGAAAAGGGGCCGTCATACGCAACTGCATTCAGCCCAGCACATTCTCAGCAGGTTGCTGGATGACATGGGTATCCGTACGCTGTCCTTTCACATGACAGAAGAGGAAGCCAGCATCGAGATCGAGGTCGCGACACTCAGTGGTGACGTCCTGGCACAGGTCGAAGATGCTGTGGAGCGAACCATCTGGCAGTGTCTGCCAGTCGACACACTGTTCGTGGAGGCAGCCGACATCGCTGCCTATGACGTTCGCAAGGTGCCGGAACTTGCGGGTGGACCGCTTCGCCTCGTTCGCATCGGAAATCTGGATACCAATCCGTGTGGCGGGACCCATGTCGCGTCGACCGGCGAGATTGGTGCGTTCGCGATTATCCGAACGGACAAGGTGCGTGGCAACACCCGTCTCTACTTCGTTGCCGGGCGAACAGCGACGGCGCACTACAGGCGAAACGAGGCTGTCCTCCGGGGAGTCGAACAGCAGTTGACCTGTGGGGTCGGCGACATCGTTGCGTCCATTTCGAAATTGCATCAGCGCGACCATGACCTGACCGCGCAGGTCAAGGGTCTGCTGGTGATGGCCGCAGACGATCTTGCTCACAGGGCCTTGGACGAAATCACGTCGAATGGCATTGCCGTCATGGTTCTCGAAGGGATCCCAATCGAGCTCGCCCACATGGTAACGGCCAGGTTGACGTCGCCCCCAGGTCCAGTGTGTGTTCTCATCTACCCCGGTAGCGGTTCTGAAGGACAATTTGCCTGCTCGGTGCCGACTGGAAGCGAGGCGTTGCTGGCGACCTTCAGCGCGCGCATGAAGGAGACCTTCGGTGCCAGGTCAGGTGGTGCAGGAAGAGTCATTCAAGGGAAGGTCGACGTCCATATGACGCCGGAACAGCTAAAGTCTCTTCTGACTGCAGAGCAAGCATAATTCATTGGTGGACAGCAGTTTGTTGATTACGTTAGCGTTCCAACTACACTGACAATGGAGGTGGTTCTCATGAAGATGTGGCGTTGTATGGTTTGTGGGCTTCTGTACGAGGGGGAGAATCCCCCTGAAACATGCCCGAAATGCGGGGCTCCTGCGGAGAAGTTCGAACTTGTTGCCGAGGAGCAGGTTGGAGTCATCGAACGTGCTCGGAAGACGAACCAGCTTCACTGTGACCTGCTTGCCGAGTTGGCGAAGATTGAGGCAATTGCCGATGTGGGCATCGAGGACAACCTTGATCCAGGCTGCCTTCGTACGTTCATGAAAGCCAAGGAAGCAGCCAGACTGGTTCGGCAGTTCACCGTTGCAGAAATCAGAGTGCACGTGAACAAGGGCAAGTGGGGGTGACCAAGCTCGTCCCGGCGCTGAGCAATTGCCTGAACATGGCTGGTGAACACTACATTCCCGGACCGGCCAAGTAACCGGCGGGTTACGTCGAAAAGGAGCACAATATGGGATCCATTATGGAAGCATCGTTGTTCACGCGTAAGATCGAAGCTGAGATCATCAAGGAGGTCGAACGCCTGAAGTCAGACGGACACAATCCCTCACTGAGCGTCATTGTGGTCGGCAACAGCCCATCGACAATGGTCTACTTCAAGAATATGTCGCACAAGGGTGTGGAACTGGGGTTTTATGTTGAGCTCCGGAAGATCGATGACTCGATCGGGGCCGCCGACGTGCTTGAGCTGATCCACCAGCTGAACGACTCGAAGGATGTCGATGGGATCCTGGTCGGACTTCCACTGCCAAAGGAGTATGACGTGGATTCGATCTTGCACGCTATCAGTCCAGACAAGGATGTCGATGCATTTCACCCTTTCAATATGGGGCAGTTGATGATCGGCAAGCCTCGTTTTGTTCCTGCCACTGCAAGGTCGATTATTGCTCTTCTGGAGAACTATGGTGTCCGCAT
>JBAQYC010000340.1:0-4187 GCA_049299835.1 Candidatus Cryosericum sp.
GGGCGGATCCCAGGACACCACTCTGTGTGTAGCCGACAAATGTGGCCATGTTGACGGCGATCGGGCCGGGTGTGACCTGGCTGATAGCCAGCATGTCATAGAACTCCTCGTCCTTGATCCAGTGGTACTGCTCGACAAGGTAGCGCTTCATCATGAGGATCATGGCATAGCCGCCCCCAATGGTAAACGCCCCGATGATGAAGAAGATCCAGAACAGAAGAAGCTGTTTTCTGACGGATGCGTGACCGGCTGTGTAGGTGATGAGTTTTTTCTGTTCCATGCATTCCTCCGGAGTCACGAAAGGGGCAGCACACGGCCGCCCCTCAGGTTTCTGTGTTGTATGGGTTAGTCCCCGCAACTACGCGTTCAGCAAGGCGATGCAGCAGACGTCGCGGATGTCCTCGGGCGAGCAGCCGCGAGACAGGTCGTTGGCCGGCCTGGCCAGACCCTGCGAGATGGGGCCGATAGCCTGGGCGCCTGCCAGGCGCTGCACGAGCTTGTAGCCGATGTTGCCGGCATTGAGTTCTGGGAAGATGAACACGTTTGCCTTGCCCGCGACCGGGCTGCCCGGAGCCTTGCGCGCGCCGACGGACGGTACGTACGCGGCGTCGAACTGCAGTTCACCGTCGAGCAGGAGCTCGGGCGCCTTCTGATGTGCCAGTGCAGTCGCCTCGCGAACCTTGGTGACCATATCGTGCTCGGCAGAGCCTTTGGTGCTGAAAGACAACATCGCCACGGCGGGTTCGGCGCCCGTCAGTGTCTTGTACGTCTTCGCGGTGGCGATCGCGATGTCTGCCAGCTGTTCGACGGTGGGGTCGGGGATGACGGCGCAGTCGCCGAAGCCCAGCAACTTGCCGTCGGGCATTACCATCAGGAACATGGAGCTTACCGTCTTGCCGCCAGGAGCGGTACCGACGATCTGCAGGGCTGGCCGCAGCATATCGCCGGTGCTGTGGACCGCGCCGGTGACCAGTGCGTGCGCCATTCCGGTCTCCAGCATGCAGGTGGCGAAGTAGATGGGGTCGACCGACAGTTCGGCTGCTTTCTCGGGGGTCATGCCTTTGGCCTTGCGCTTCTCATAGATCAGAGCGGCAAATTCGGCTGCCTTGGGTGATGTCTTCGGATCCACGATCTGTACGCCAGTCAGGTCGATGCCCAGGCGGGCCGCGTTGGTGCGGACGGATGTCTCGTCCTCGACCAGGATGACACCAGCCAGTCCACCGTCGACCAGCATTCGTGCTGCTTTCAGGGTGCGGTCTTCATTGCCCTCGGGCAGGATGACGGTGCGGTGCAGGACCTTCGCTTTGGCCCGTATCTCTTCCAGTACGCTCATGTGTTCCTCCCGCAAAGGTTGACTACACCAAACATTGTACCACGCCGGCGCTCAGCGTCCAGCCGAACCGCGAAATGGAGGTAGTACAGGGTGCAACTACTTTTTACTGGGACAGGGAAGACTCCGGGAAGATGAGAGATGCGCGAGCTTCTGCCGATGAAGAGAAGTTCTCTCACGAAAAGGATGACCCGGATCGGACCAGTGTCACGAACCTGTGCGTAGATAGTGAACGGCTGCGGTCAGCAACCAGCCCTCGTCTGCGTCCTCCGGGAAGGGGAAGAGAACGCCAAAAGGCTCCCGACTTCTGACGAGATCTTTGTTATATAGAAGGAGGGCAATAGCTCCAGCAACTCTCCCTTTTGAACGCTTCCTTTTGCATTGTTTCGATAGAAGGAGGGATTCTTAAACAGCACGACCAGGGGGAAGGATGAGCAACCAGGAAGAACGAACGTGAATCTCACTGCCGGGAATGCGGCAGAGAACGACATCATTGTGTCTGCCTTAGTCAGTGAGTAGGTTGGTATCTACACCGGCAAGGAAGACGGTTATATGCCTGAGGGAGGCAATACTGTGAAGTGCACAAAGTCTAGGTCTAGAATCATCATCCGTTGTGTCAGTCTTGTGTTGGTCGCTTGTCTGTCTCTGTTCGCGGCAACGGGAGTAAGGGCCGCTGATTCCTCCGCCAATTCGGACCGCAGTACAGACGCTGTTACTACTACTACTTCTAATGCAGCATTCGCCAGAATCGAAAACGGAATATGTGAATATTTGGCAACACAGACTGTGACGGTGGCCTGCGTCACAGAATCCACCACAGTAGTGGGGGGACGGACCTGCAGTAGGATGGCAGATACAGAGGACACAACAATGGCGCTACGCAGTTGCCATGTTGATAGTGCGACAGCATTGAAGTACTCGTCCATGACCCCATCTCAACTGGGAGCAATTATCGCCAGCGGAAGTTTTACAGATACATTTGAAAACTGGGATTCCAGCTGGTCGGTTCACATTCGTTGCATTGAAAACTACGATAAGGTCGAGGTAACTCAGAACAATGTCCTCTATGTCTTCTTCAAGCCAGTAACCACATCCGGTATGGTGTTGTACCGTGATCCACAGGTCATTCTCACACAAGGCAAGATCGAACAGAAGTGCGCTGGAAAAATGTACTCAAGTCCAACCCCCAGCGCCTATATTGGCATTGTCTCGCCAACTTCACCGCACTATCAAAGCCAGACATTCGCTTATCCGAGTGTCGGGCCCACCTATTCGATGATCGCCAATCAACCAAACGTGTGGTATGACATCGGCCCTGCGCTCTCTTATGTTTGGCCTAGGTGGACAGTCACAATACAACGCGGTACAGGTAGCCCTTGGACAGTGTATGCAGATCACCCCTATGGCAGTCCTTCAGCGTGGTAGAAGAGTAAGCTGGCGCTCTTTGCGCACAACTTGCCGTGTGTGGTCTTCACTGATCACCGGTCTATTGATTGTGTGTTGCTGCCTAAGCGCTGGTTGCAGTCCACGTGGTGTTGCGACAACGACGTTCACGGGATCGTCAGCGCATTGGAAGGCGAAATACGTAGTGCGTCTAGAGATTTTGAACAAGGATTATGAGACCGTGTCTCACACAGAACTCGACATATGGTGGACTGGTGCATCGTCTGCTAGGATTGACAAACCGCAGTATATACTCACCGGACTACACGGCTTTATGCAAGGAGGAGACATGCCTGGAAGTCTGCATCCGTGGGTGTCTCTCGGCGAAGGTGGAAATGTTGCCACAGCAAAAGCTGAAGACAATCTTCTCCTTACAATTACGTGGAATGGTAATAGCAGTGAGACGATGACGCTCGTCAGCCACTAGATGAAAGTTCAATAGCACACCGAGCGGGGTCAGGCCTACACATTTTGTAGAACCGTTGATGTCAGACAGAAGAGCCCGTGGGATACATACCCACGGGCTCTCGATTTCTTGATCCCCGCTCGTTACATCGCTTCTGTCAGTACTCGATGAAAGTGATGATGCAGCCGGCCACCTTTTTACCGCCCACGAAACTAGAAGTTGCCAAGGTCACCTTCTCACCCCATTGTGGGCGCTTGTGCCCGATGATGCACTTGATCAGGGCGCTGATGCTTGCTACGGCGGAGATGTAGAGGGGCAGGTACATGGGTCATCACTGGAACGTTCAACATCCACAGGTCGGACATCGTAGCTGCGACAAACGATGTCTGAGGGCACAGGATGCAACCGGACTTGAAGTCTTGCAGCAGTCACCAGCTAGACTCGCTGCGTTTACTGTCCATCAGGACTGTGAAATGGACAAAGCACGGGGCATGACTACTTTCTCTTGGGACAGGGAAGACTCCGGGAAGGCGAGAGATACGCAAGTTTTCGCCGGAGGGTCTTGTAGGAATCGCCAAGAGCAACCGTCACCTGACGTCGTGAGCAGTGCAGTCTGCGTGCAATGTCCATGGTCGTCATCCCTTCCGTATATCGCAGGGTGACGCACGTACGCTCAAATGGGGGCAGTGCATGAATGGCGCACCGGATTTCCCTCACATGAGTTCCCACAAGGTACTGGTAGTCACGATCGGGCTTATTGAAAGCAACCCGCTGCTCATCAAGTGGCACGACTCTCGATCTTCGGCGCAGTTCATTCCTGGCAAGATTCCCTGCAACAGTCAACAACCACCGCTTCAGTGGCTTGTGCGTTGGGGCAAGCAGCATGGAGTGTTGAAACAGCCGGACAAAGGTCTCTGCGGTGATGCCTGCCGCCAGATCGGTTTCATGCAGGATGCCCCGTACGTGCCTGTAGACAATATCGTAATACCGGACGTACAGGATCTCGAA
>JBAQYC010000341.1:0-3190 GCA_049299835.1 Candidatus Cryosericum sp.
CCCCAGGAGGGGACCGACGTCACCGCCGTGGCGGAGGGGTATATCAGTGTGACACCCCTGGGTATCGACCTGACGGATTATGTTCTCCTGGAGCGGCTGCAGCAGCTCGGCACATTCGCCGGTCTCACGCCGGGCTCGCAGTAGACACATTGACAACCGGCACCACGAAGGAGGGCGCTTCATGACACAGTTTACAATGCTGGACGGCGCCACCACTATTGGCGGCACCAAGCTTCTGTTCGAGGCAAGCACGTCTCCTGATGCGACGCGTCTGCTGTTCGATTTCGGTCTCAACTATGCCACCATGGGCGCATATTTCGAGGAATTCCTTACGCCGCGCACGTCGGCGGGCCTCATCGACTACCTGACCACGGGACTGTTGCCCAAGCTGCGATTCTACCGTTCCGACCTCACCGCACTCCTTCAGAAGATGCAACCGGATCTGGCCGGCCAGCTGATGGATCCCGGCCACATCGACGCCTGCTTCATTACACATGCGCATGTCGATCACACTGGCTCGATATCGTTTCTGGACGAGACCATCCCGCTGTATGCTACGCCGGTTACGGCCGCCGTTCTGCGGGCCGTCGAGGAAACACAATTCAGCTCCGGCCCGGAGAACGGCGTGACAGAGTTCATCCTGCGCCCCAACCTGGGGGCAAATGAGAAGAGACGACGCAAGCTCATCGACCTTGACTTCTCGGATAAGTCTCCAGATAGCCAGGTACCGGCGTTTTCCATCGGCCCCAGCGTCCCGGTGAAGTTCCCGGGAGGATGTTCGGTCACGGCTTTTCCTGTCGACCACAGCGTCCCGGGCGCGTGCGCCTACCTCATCGAGCACGAAGGTGGAACACTGGTATACTCGGGTGACCTCCGCTTCCACGGGCGCATGGGTCAGGTCACACGGGATACAGTCTCCCGACTCGCTGCAGCCCACCCCGACGCTCTCCTCATAGAGGGCACTAACCTGCGCGGAAACAACTCTTTCGCTGCAAAAGAACCAGCGTTCGCCCGCCGCTTCACATTCTGGTCTGAGCAGGAGGTCGAGGGCAAAGCCCTCGAGGAAGTCCAACAGGCACACGGGCTCGTCATCGCGGATTTCGGCATGAAGGACCTGGACCGACTGATGACATTCCAGCGCATTGCAAAGGACACGGGCCGTAGGCTGGCCATCCTCCCGCGGGACGCCTACATCGTCCGCCTGGCGCAGGAAACGGGCTATCCCACCATCGACCTGCAGGATCCCGACATTGTCCTCTACATCAAGCGCAGCGGCAGTGGCACCTACGACACGAAGGACATTGAGAAGGACTGGGCACGCTCGACGATCCTCCGCTTCATGGGCTGGGCACCCGACTCATTCGATGTCGCGGGCAAGAAGGAAAAAGTGGGCCAAGTGCTGAACGGATCGTGTCCTCGTGTGGTCCGGGCGGATGAGGTCACGGCGCACCAGTCCGAATACCTCCTCACCTTGGGCTACTGGGACGTCCAGGAGCTCTGTGACCTGCGCCCTGCTCCTGGGTCGCTGTACATCCATTCATCGGCCGAGGCATTCAATGAGGAGATGTCGTGGAGCCAGGAACGTATGGCCCGCTGGCTGTCGCTTAACAGAATGGACTCTGTCCATATCCATGCCTCGGGCCATGCGCGCCCAGAGGACTTGTTTGACATCGTCGAAGAGATTTCTCCAAAGCGGCTCTATCCGATACACACGGAGCACCCGGAGCAGTACGTTAAACGGTTTGGAGACACGGTCAGTCTGGTTGA
Organism: Candidatus Cryosericum sp.; assembly: GCA_049299835.1. GTDB lineage: Bacteria > Caldisericota > Caldisericia > Cryosericales > Cryosericaceae > Cryosericum. The sequence continues at coordinate 1,768 of JBAQYC010000341.1, forward strand.
AAATGGAAGGGCTGTGCCCCTGGGACACTAGGAGTCTCAAGATATCGTGGAGATTCCATCACATTCGCTGTAACAGAATCGGTCACAGTTGCGTATATACAGGTGTATGTTGCAGGTAGAAACCTGTTGCAGGTGAGGAGGTACGAGATGATAGAAGAGAATGGATTCATCAAGCCAGATACTGAAGAAACTCAGCATCCAGATACATCAGACACAGTAGAAGGCTATGTTACCCCTGAGACTTCCCCGACCGTTCAAAGCTATGGTGCTCCGTTGCCCGATACTTCGCCGACGGTCCCAGCGTATAGATCTCCCCCGCCTCAGCCAAATCGCCCATCGAATGCTGGTCGCGTGTTCCTGGTCTGGGGACTCATCATCGGATTGCTGCTCGGCAGCGTTCTGGGCGGAATCGCGGGAAACTACATCGTCATGAAGAACCCCGGCACGTTCCCATGGGCACGTACGGTATCGACGACCAATCCAGGGACGACCGGTTCAGCCACAACTATCGTCACAACTGAAGAACAGGCCATTGAGAACGCCGTCAAAGTCGCTTCTCCTGCTGTTGTCCAGATCAACATCACGTCGGTCAGTCAGAACCCGTTTGGGTTCTCATCTGGAACACAGGAAGGCCTCGGCTCCGGCTTCATCATCACCTCTGACGGTTATGTGCTGACAAACAACCACGTCGTGGAGAATGCCACCAAGATCACCGTCGTGCTCAAGGACGGGCGTGAATTCCGCGGTCAGGTCGTAGGTACAGATTCTACCAGCGACGTCGCTGTGGTAAAGATCAACGGTACCAATCTGCCGACGGTCGAACTGGGTGATTCGTCCACACTGACTGTCGGTCAGAAGGTCATCGCCATAGGCAACCCCTACGGTCTGAGCCAGACGGTCACGACCGGTGTCATATCGGCTCTGGAGCGGAACGTTCAGGCGTCTCAGACCGAGACGCTTGTGGGTGTCGTTCAGACTGACGCCGCCATCAACCCTGGCAACTCAGGGGGGCCCCTTGTCGACTTATCCGGCCGTGTCGTCGGCATGAACACCATGATCTACCAGAATGCACAAGGCCTCGGGTTTTCGGTCTCGGTCAACACAGTGCGCAAGGTGTACGACGCCATCATCAAGAACGGCAAGGTGACCTGGCCTGCCCTCGGTATCCAGGGGGCCACCGTCACGACCTCTATTGTCGACCAGTACAACCTCAGGGTGTCCCAGGGCGTCTATATCGTTCAGATCACCGCTGGATCCGGCGCACAGGATGCCGGACTCAGGACCGGCGATGTCATCACGGCGATCGATGACAAGCCGATGACCACGATCGATGGTGTCCTCTCCTACATCCGCTCCAGAAGCGTCGGAGACACTGTGCAGGTCGTCGTCGATCGGAGTGGTACGGCCAAGACGTTCTCTGTGA
>JBAQYC010000342.1:0-4597 GCA_049299835.1 Candidatus Cryosericum sp.
CCTGTATCTTCCACTGTTCCGGGAGAATGAAATTGTCGGCGTGATGACCGTGCAGAGTGACAGAGACCACGCGTATTCGGATGACATCATCGAGATGCTCGAGGCTGTCGCCTCATTTGCCGCGATCGCCGTCGAGAATGCACGCATCATGATCCGGTTGAACGAGATGAACCAGATCATCTCGGGCGAGAAGGCGCAGGTCGAGAAGGCTGCTCTCGCATCTTCCTGGCTGGCGGAGCACGACAGCCTGACAGGGCTTTCCAACAGGCGCTTCCTCGAAAGAGTCCTCGACGAGAACATCAGGCTGGCGGCCCTCGAGAATACCAGCATCGCCGTCTTCTTCGTCGACCTTGACGACTTCAAGAACGTAAACGACACGCGTGGGCATGACGCTGGAGACCGTGTTCTCGTGGCTGTGGGCGCGCGCCTGGCATCTGTCTTCCGGGATGGGGACTACGTCGCTCGCGTCGGAGGAGACGAGTTCGTCGTCGTGGCGCCCGGCATAAGGAATATCGACAGCGTGGCAGCCATTGCAGACAAAGTCGTGGCGTCATTTGATGAACCGATCGCTATCGCCGAAGGCCCGGTCGCCGTCACCGTATCAATCGGTATCACCCAGTTCCCTGATCACGGAGGCGACAGCCAGGAACTGATCAGTCGTGCCGACGAGGCCATGTACTCCATCAAGCGGACGGGCAAGGGGGCATGGCGCATGTGGTCGGTGTTCTAGACTGGGGGTCGGACCTGCGTCGTCTTCGAGAATGCCCGGACAATCTGTGGTATAATCAATATGCTTCACCTTCTGCACGAGGGAATTGGCCTCTCGTGTAGCTGAGAAGTATCTGGGGGTGCTGGGGTTCGACAGATACGTGAGGTGCAGGGTTGCAGGTAGAGGACGACAGTTGGCCTCTTTAATCATCTGTCACAAAAAAACAAGCCAATAACAATTACGCTCTAGCTGCCTAAGCGCGGCTAGCGTTCCTCCGGGCCGTCCATCCCTGGGTCCGTCAGGGGCGCGTCTACAGGGGTCTCGAAGGCGAGGGTCGTTCCCGTTCCTTGCCAGAGAGTACTAAACGGGAAATCGTGCGGAGCTGGGCGTCGACTCCCGGCCGAGCGCAAGGTACAATGGTCGACTAAACCTGTAGTAACGCTGTGTTTAACGTATTTGGACGCGAGTTCAACTCTCGCCACCTCCACCATGAACAGAACAACCCGCCCACCGGCACCCCAGCCGGTGGGCTTTCTTCATCTCCAGATCAACCCCTGTCTTGGCGCGTGTTTGCGCTGAGTCTTGTCAATTCCTGCTGTGATGATAGGTTGTGTACAAGAATCTGGGTGCTTCATTTGGATGAGCGTCAATGTCACTTACTGAAACAGTCAGTGGAGAGGGGGAAGGAGTCATGAGGTACAATAACTATTCTATCCGTACGACAAGCCGGGCTAAAAGAGCGGGCCCGAGTGGGGCATCAGGATCTCCGAAGGCAAAATGCACCTGCTGGAGCAGCACCGGGCCGGGAAGTTCTTCCTTTGACCACAAGCAAAATGAGGGAACCCTATGACTTTGAAAGAACAGATACTTGCCGAGCTGAAGAATGGCCCGATGTCCGACCGTGAGCTTGCGGATAAGTTGCTCGGCCTGAGGGCGCCACCCCAGAGCATCAATCAGACATGCAGACAGCTTTCCAAAAAGGGAATCATCATGCGAACCACCAAACCCATCAAGAACATGCTCGCGACGGCTGAGCATATTCCTCAGATAATCAAGAAGGAAGAAGATTCTCCACTGAGCGAAGAAGCCATAAAGAAGATCTTGAACGATCATCTCTTGGGAGAAGGCTGGCAAACGAAAGTGGCTTGGGGTGGTGCACATGGAATTGATATTGACGCTCGACGCGGGTTGGAAAGATGGATCATTGAGGTCAAAGGTAGCGGTTCACGCAATCCCATGCGAGTCAATTACTACGTCAGTATCCTTGGCGAAGTGCTTCAGCGTATGGATGATCCAAGTGCACGGTATAGCATTGCGCTACCGAATATGCAGCAGTCCAGGAATCTCTGGATGCGACTGCCTGCCCTGGCAAAGAGGTGCACTGCCATTGGCGCTATCTTCGTTTCAGAGAACGGCACGATCGATCTTGTCGAGTAGGTGGTCTTCTGTTGCACAATACAGAGTGAGGCTGATTGTGTCCGGCTGAGATTAGGGTTTGAGCGAGTTAGCCCCAGAAGGGGTCCTGACATACTCCAAGAACGAAGACGATCCAAGTCGGACCCCCCGCTGAAACCGTTTGGTTGTGCCAGCAATACGGTTACCAGACACGAGCAGAGCAACGTGCCACTGGCCAGCGCCTCAGCCGGTGGGAGCCTTCGTTACTAGCCGTCTGCGTCGGATAGACAGCAACGGGATGCCCCATAGTGTGGCTACTTGTGCGCGTTGTAGAATGCTTTCAGATCGGCTTTCCTCTCAGCAGGCAGATCACCCTTTCTGACTCCCCGGATCGCGCCTTCCAGGGCGTACAGCCGGTGGATGCAGGCCGAGTCGTCAATCGCCTTGATTCTCAGCCATGCTTCCTTGCTGCCGAGTTCCTTCAACTTGGCAAGCGTCTCTATGCCGACTGCGTTCAACTGTTCTTCGACCACCTTGCCGATATTGGGAAGCGCGGACAACTCACCCAAATCACTCACCTCCTGCCAGGTGACTGCTTTCCGGCGGCATGTACGATTGCCTGGACAAAGAACTGGCCCGCAACCGTGAGCGGGCTCATCTGCTTGGCAGCAACTGAACGCGTTGCCGGCGGATGACCGCGCAGGGCGCGAGACGATCACGCGGGAGCTGCTGGGCGTGGCGGGCCCGAACGTCTACCTGGAGCGAGGCTTCCAATGTGAATACGGCGACAACATCCAGGTGGGCGCCAACTTCACCTGCAACTACAACTGCCTGATGATCGACTGCTACACTATCACCGTCGGTGACAATACGATGACCGGTCCCAATGTGACCATCTGCACCGCGACACACCCGGTCAAGGCGGCGGAGCGCTGCAACGCGGAGGGTCGCGAATACGCTCTGTCGATCAGGATCGGTGACCGGGCAGTCATCGCCTCCGGCGCCGTGGTCACGAGAGATGTCCCCGCCGACACCCTGGTGGCTGGTGTCCCGGCCGTCCCCAAGAAACACATCGACAACGAAGTCTGATCTACCTCTGACCGTCTCCTCCAGCAGAGCTAGCTTGTAGGGGAGTCTGCCGGCTTCGTCGGGTACGCGCTTGTGAACGTGTCCCGCGTGACCTCCAGGTACGTTGGGCCCTTTGGAAGAAACGCCGGGCGTGGCTTGCTGACGAACCCCAGCTTTGCATAGAGGTTCCACGCCTTCTTGTTCTTCGGATGGGGGTCAACTCTTGCTTTGGAAGCTAGATTGTTGCTGAAAACCTGGTCGATGACGTAGCTGAACGCATAGGCTGCGATGCCCTTGCCTTGCGCTCTCGGCAGGAGTTTGATATCCAGTCTTGCCAGATCATGTTCACGGTCGACGTCGTAGAACGTCTCGCCGCAATACCCGATGTCCTGAGCGTAGATGCTGTAATGCCTGCTGTAGATATCCTGGTTGATCCCTTCCAGCCACTGCTGGAGGCGCTCCATGGTAACCCCCAGACCGCTTGGAAAGCCGACGTAGAACATCACCTGGCCGTTGTTCCACAGCTGCATGATGTTCGGCAGGTCTGATTGATCAGTCTCTTTGATCCTGATTTTGCCGGTATACACGGAGCGCCCCCTGAGAATTGTTGTCGTCACCCCCGCGAAGGCGGGGGTCCATCTGTTGCGATGGTTGGCCTACAGTTCTCCCTTGAGGCCGATGGCCTCGGCGACTTCGCGCATGCCCATGATGGTCTCGGTGATGACATAGTCCAGGTCCATGCCCAGCATCGCGGCGCCCTTCTCGATGACTTCCCGGTTCACGCCGGCAGCGAATCTGCGGTCCTTGTACTTCTTCATGACGGACTTCAGTTCCAGGTCCAGCACACTCCTGGACGGCCGCATGATCGCGCAGGCATTGATGAGGCCCGTCAGCTCGTCGATGGTATAGAGGACTTTCTCCATGACATGCTCCGGCTTCACGTCGCAGCACAGCTCATACCCATGGCTCTGGACCGCACGGATGTACTCCTCGTCGACGCCGGCCTCCTGCAGGATCTCCCGCGCCTTGTGGCAGTGCTGCTCCGGAAACATCTGGTAGTCGATGTCGTGCATCAGTCCGACAGCTCCCCATTTTTCCTCATCCTCGCCCAGCAGGCGCGCGAAATGCCGCATTACGCCTTCGACCGCCAAACCATGGGTGATGAGGGCAGGAGAGTCGTTGTACTTGCACAGCAGTTGGTATGTTTGTTCTCTGGTTGGTTTCAAGGTTGCACTACTCCTCATACAGATTCATTCGCATCTCGACACATCATACCAAGCGAGTTCTGTGAAATCAACCGATAGTGTCCGTATAGTTGGTGTAAATTCAGGAGAATGAAAGAGCCAAGGGCTCGCTTTCGGTATAATGGTTTTGTGTCCAACCAAAAACTGAAAGGGGAACCAATGGCTCACGTACATCTTACAT
>JBAQYC010000343.1:0-3725 GCA_049299835.1 Candidatus Cryosericum sp.
TGAGACTCGTCGAGGTGCATCGAAGGCGCAGCAGTCCGTTCGCCTTCGTAGAATGCGAACTGTCCAGAGGTAAAAGTCGTCAACGCACTGGCAAGCGCTGCCGATCCACGAACACGACCATGCATGACCTCAACGATCGCCCCTGTGTCAAAATACAGAGAACTCTCCACCGTGTCATTTTTCAGAACGAGACGTCCCGACTTTCCACCCCTCATGATCAACGAAATGACCTCATCGACGCTGAACCCCGATAGATCGCCTGCCAATGGCATACGCGCCTCCGTGTTGACGCCCGAGTGTGCATCACTCTTTTCGATATTGGCATTATACTTGCTGTGCCAGCCTGCACAAGGCGACTGAGTGGGACAGCACACGGACAGGCCCTGCATTGTTGCAAAACAGCGAATGGCCTGTAACATTCTTGCTACAAGGATGGTGCGCATGGTATGAGAAAACGAGCAAGAAGTGTTTTGACAGGACTTCTGGTACTCTGCTGTGCCTTTGCGGGCCTTATGCCCGTTGTACATGTTCAGGCGGATTCATCCGGCACTGTCGGACGTGATATTGTCATCACAGAGAATGCCGGCCTCATGCGTACGGCATACCCTGTCGCGGTTCCTTTTGTTACGGAATCAGCGGTGACTGACTGGCGTCTCGCAGATCCAACCGGAGATCCGATTTCGTGCTCTGTCGAGCAGACAGACACGGGTGCGGTGGTGCTCCGTTTCCTGGCCGACTTGCCGGCCAATTCCACTCAGACCTTCAAGCTCATAACCACCACGGGCTCTCCTGCGACAGGCGTGACACAGTTGCCGTTGTTTATGGGGACATCTTACCTGGTCTACGTCGAGAAGATACTCGAAGTGGCTTCGTTCCAGGCAGACAATCTCGTCACGCTTGTACGGTCGGACGGTACGCCCCTTGTGACACGTACTCTTGCTCTCGAAGAATCAATGTCCTACACTACCGCTTCGCCGCAAGTTGTGCGAATTGCTGCGACGAAGCCTGTAAGTGCATGGCTTGTCACCATGACTCCAGACTCCCAGGCACAAGCTCTCAGAGATTCCAGCGACGACGTTTATGGAGCGGTCGGTTCAGACCTCCTGATACGAACCTTTGGCCAGATCTGGCTTGCCGCACCTTCGTCCACCTCTGTCTCGCTCACCCGCAAAGGGACCACTCGGACTATCGAGCTTTTGCCCGGATCCGTACAATTCGTCGACGGGCTGGAGCCAGGAATTTACCGACTCCGCAGTCCGTCTCCGGTCTGTATCACCTCGGGTGTCGAGGAAGACAACGTGTCGTGCGTGCAGTATCCGGTCGGCACATGGTTTGCCGGTCCCTCCTTTGGTCAGACCACTTTGACATCCTGGCGTCCTGGCACAATGGTCACAGCATCGTTTGAGGAAACCACACAGACATCCCTCCTTCCGACGCCCGGTTCCTTTGCAGCGCGGACTACGATTGCACAGAATGCCTTTGCCGAGGGCAAAACCGAGTGGAAGCCTATCGTCGTCAAGAGCAATGGGCCATACCTGCTGACGACCGACGGGAATTCGGGCAACTTCGGACTTGAGCAATATCCATCGACGACTCTTGGCGGCTCCGGACTCAACTTCGTCGTCATCAGCGGCAAGATTTTCAGTGGCTTCTCCCGTGGTCACTTTCGCCGTCTTGCCATAGTGGGTGTCCAGGATGGGGCAGAAGTTACGATGTCGACGGGGACTTCATCTCAGCGATTCAGTCTGAATACGGCACAGGCAAAGATCGTCCGGATCGACGCGGGGTCAATTCCTATCCTGCTCACATCGACAAAACCGGTTCAGATGTTCGATCTCGGAGAAGAGGCTCGGGAGGGAATCGCTGTAGCGCTTCCACTGGCCGACTCCTCAGTCACAGCAAGCGTGGCGAAGGTTTCGTCTTCCATTCCTGGTGTATCGGCTGGCACAGACGAGGCAACGAATGCCAACACTGCCGCGGAGTCACCTTCGTCAGGACCCTGGCAGACGGCCTGGACATGGATGCAGAAAGCAACTCGGTCGGTTGGTACGTGGATCCAGACAGCAGCTCGGTCGACGGGGGCGTTTTTCGCGTCTCTGTATGCGAGCATACGTGATTTCTTCGTTTCGGGCCAGGCACTGAGGATTCTCCAGTCCGTCACACAGAGCATCAATGACCTCGCCGTCCGGCTGTTTTTGCCTCTCTCTGCACTGGTCCTGCCGATTCTGAAGCGTGTCGCTCCCAGTGCTTCGATGACGCCCGAACTTGTGGCGGTATGGATGTTCTGGATCATTGTCGTCCTTGCCCTCATCATCCTCATCCTCGCTCTGCGCCCCCGGCACAACGCTGGCAAGCGCTTGCCCAGGGTAACCCCCAGGGTGCCAGGACACGGAGAGAACCCCATAGACTTCGGCCCTGTCGAACAGGGGCCGCAGCCATCACCTGCTGCATCGCTGAATCAACTGGCACGGACCCGCGAGAAGCAAGAAATGCCACCGGTACAGGAGGTGGTGTCCAAACCCGCAATCGTCGAAGAGCCTTCCCCTGCCCGACTCGAGTCACCGTCGGTCCCAGAGATCTCCCTGGAACCGCTCGGCTTCTTCGGTGAGGCAGAGACTGCACCGACCGCATCGACGGATACTGCTGCGGTGATTGTCCCTGCCGTAGCACCGCTTCTGGAGTTCACGCCGCCCGAGGTAGAACCACCCACGGCTCAGGTTGAGCCGTCTGAGATCCCGCCGACCATCTCTGAACCGTCCCCCCCTGACGTTCCTCTGGAAGCTCTCCTCACTCCTCCGCAGGAGGATTTGTCCGCTCTGGAAGTACCTGCTGCGGAGCAGCCTGCACAGGAAGCATTTTCTGTACCCGAGTTGAGACCCATCGGGGAAGAAGCCCCGATCCAGATCGTTGAGTCGGAAAGCCATGTCCCTGATACCGTCATGCCCCTCGATCAACCGTTACCAGTCGAAAATGCTTCGATGACCGAGGCAACCTTCGAGACCAAAGAAGCTCCCGTTCCCGAAGCACCCGCCATACCGCTGGCAGCCTCCATCGAAGAGTCGGGTTCGGCCCAGGAAACAAACGCCTCTATCCCTGTTGAAGCAGTCCCTGTTGAAGCAGAAAGCAAAACCGCCGTGGCCCCGTCCAGTGCCGACCTCCTCTCAAGACTACTGGATGATGAACAGTCTTTTGAGCGGACGATGGTTACGGCCGGCGCCGCAGCAAGCGCACCTGCTTCTTCACCCCCCTTCGCGGTTACTCCAGCACGCAAGCCGGCGCCACAACCCTCGGTCTTCTCTGGTGATGTCGAGCTCGACGTCCTGCTTCATGATGGAGTGGTTGCCGATGCCGGGGCTCTGGCACAGTTGTTCAGCGGTGGGTATCGCAACCGGATTTCGAAACTGGCCGTCTCAGCCAAGGACCTCCAGAACGTGCCCGAGGAGATGCGCCAGGTGATCAAACTCACTGTCGTTGCTCTATCTCCCATCGAACTGTCGATTGCCCGGGATCTGGCAATGCGCCTCGAGGCGCCAGGGTTTGTCGGCGAAGCTCTGCTGGTAGCCAAGAAGATGGGGTATGAGAACTATCTCACCACATATAAGAACGTCTCAAAGAACTACAAAGATGTCAGCATCGTCGAGACGGATAGTCTCAAGGTGCCGGAAGTGTCGGCCGAATCAAGTGGAGACCTTATCTCCTTCAGCTAGATCGTGACGGACACAGAG
>JBAQYC010000344.1:0-5431 GCA_049299835.1 Candidatus Cryosericum sp.
GCTCTGTGATGATTTGGAGCTCAGCGACTATGATCATTACGCTGCTCTATCTGGACCCAATTTCGCTCCAGAGATCGCCCGAAACATGCCGGCGGCCACGGTCATCGCCAGTCGGGCGCCAGGAACCCGGCGCCTCTTTCAGGAATTGCTCTCCGGTGGTGCACTCAGGGCCTACACAAGTGCCGACCTGGTTGGCGTAGAACTGGGCGGTGCGCTCAAAAACGTCTACGCGGTTGCAGCAGGCGTGTCCGATGGGCTGGGATTTGGCGACAGTTCAAAAGCATCCTTGATCGTTCGCAGCCTTCATGAGTTGATCAAGGTCACGACAGTGCTTGGAGCAGACCCGGCGACCATCAACGGCCTTGCCGGAGCGGGAGATCTCATCGCAACCAGCTTCAGCAGACTGAGCCGCAATCGCATGGCAGGTGAAGCCATTGGCAGGGGGGCATCTGCCCTTGAGCTTCAAACTGGCCAGCGTACTGTCATTGAGGGACTTCCGACCCTCCAGGCTCTTGCAAAAATAGCCGAACTGAGTAACATTGACTTGCCTATCGTTCGTCAGTTGCACGGGATCGTCGCTGGAAGCGTCGCGCCTCTGGTTGGTCTGCAGCGTCTGATGAGCCGGGAAACGAAAAACGAATTCTAGAAGATGAATTCGAAAGGCGGTCAGGTGACAAAGTCCGATCTTGTGGTAGTGGTGGCAGCGAAAACAGGTTGTTCCAGAGTGGTTGTGGAAAATGTGCTGCACCAGGCTTTTGTCACTTCCAGCAAGGAGTTGCGGGCAGGTCGTAAGGTTACCCTGACCGGTTTTGGTGCTTTTTGTGTGTCCATAAGGCAGGCTCATTGGGGTGTGAACCCGAAGACGCGCGAAGCGGTGAACGTTCCGGAGAAGCGCGTTGTGACCTTCAGGGCTAGCGGGAAGCTGAAGAAACTGGTTGATAACAAATAGTCGGGGCGTGGCGTAGTTTGGCTAGCGCACCAGCATGGGGTGCTGGGGGTCACAAGTTCGAATCTTGTCGCCCCGACCACTATTTGTCGGGATGTGGCTCAGCTTGGTAGAGCGCTTGGTTCGGGACTAAGAGGTCGTGGGTTCGAATCCCACCATCCCGACCAGTAATTATCCGAACCGGAGGGGTACGAATATGATCGAGGAGTTCATGCAGGACTTGCACCGGGCTGAGGCTGATGCAGATGTCGTTGTCAAGGCCGCACGAGACAGGGTCCAGACCATCCGGCGCGATTCCGATTCGTCTATCACCGCCATCAGGACCTCCTCAGAGTTGTTGTTACAACAACAGCTCGACACAATTGATCAGGAAACAAACCAGCAGATGCAACTTGCCGGAGATCGGCTGCGTGAAGATCTGAAGCAACAGCTCGAGAACCTTGAGCGGCAGGCGCAGGACCATAGACCTGTAGCTCTAGATTTGCTCGTGTCAGGACTCACCGCTCGCTAGGATGGCGATCGACAGAGTACAAGAGTTCGCTCTTGCTTTTCCGCACAACAGGGAAAACGAGGTTCTGTCTCGCCTGTACGATGCGGGAATGGTACATCTGACTTCTTATACACCTTCGGATGATTCTGAGACAGTTCAATCTGCTCTATCCTCGCTGGATGTCTGTCGTCCGCAGAGGGAAGAGTCGCTGAGTCATGTTACTGAAGAACTGGAACTTGCGAGTGCAACACTCTCGTTCTTTGCCGAAGTAGACCCCCCGACCAAGGGACTCGTCCAGAGTTTCTTCCCGGACGAAGTGTATGTCGGTGTCGCCGACATGAAGAACACCACCTTGATGGCTTCAGGGAATTCCTATGCGGACATGATGCGCACCGTGCTGGCACTGAAGGCACAACTGGCGGAACAGCATCATCGCGTTGACCAGCTCGAGATGGACAGGACGACGATGTTGCCATGGGTGGCGCTCCCGGTGGATTTCAGTGAGGTTGCCGGATGGCAGCGGATCGCTCTCCTTGTGGGCACTGTTTCAGCGTTGGGCTTGGCGCGAGCTGTCAAGGAGCTCCTGGATCACGGTGCTTCCATCGCAATCGACACGGTGTCCGGGACGAAGAACAAGAACAGCGTGGTTGTCGGATGCTTGCGTGCCCAGACGGATGACGTTCGTACAGTGCTGGTATCAGAGGGTTTTGTCGAGCAGGACTTGTCTCACACCAATGGTACTGTAGCGTCTGTGGTTGACCACATGACGGAGGAGCTTCGCGTAGTTCATGAGAAGATCGTGGCTCTCCAGTTTGAGCTTGCCTCATTCCTCGCCCGCAAACAGGAAATCGTCGTATATCGTGAGTATCTCCTGAATGAACGGACGCGGCTGGAGGCTTCGCACGATTTCACCCGGACCGAGCGCTGTAGCGTTGTGACCGGCTATGTGCGGGAAGTCGATGTCCGATCCCTGGAGCAGCTGTGTGCGGGTTTCGGTGGCATTGTCTGCATGACGGGGGATTCCACCGGAGGAGACAACACTCCTGTCTCCATCACCAACAACAAGTGGCTCAAGCCCATGGAGATCCTGATCAACATGTTCGGATTCCCCGTCTACTCATCGTTTGACCCGACAGTCTTCCTGGCGATCCCCTTTCTACTGTTCTTTGCCCTCTGCCTGGGGGATGTCCTCTACGGGGCTATCCAGATAGGAATTTGCCTCTACTTTATGCACAAGTACAAGCAGTCATCAGGCGTACACAATTTCATGATGGTATTCCTCTATGGCGGCGTTGCAGCAATGATTGCGGGTGTGCTCACTGGCAGCTGGGGAGGAGACCTCATCTCAGAGACATACCTGGGGAAGGGAAACGTGCTCGCGAGGTTCGTCACTTCGCTCAGGATTATCGATCCCCTTCAGTCTGCGTTCCAGTTCCTGGTGGTCGTCTGGGTCATAGGCGCGTTGAACCAGTTTTATGGAGTCGGCTTGGCAATCTACAAGGCAGCGCGGAGACATGATTATGCCTCCATCGTCTACGATTGTGTCGGCTGGCTGCTGTTTCTCCCCGCTGTCTCAGCGCTGTTGTTTATCGGGAATAAGTGGGGTCCCGCATTCAGATGGGGATACCTCACCGCTCTGGCGATCGGGCTCGTGCTCCTTCTCCTCGGGGGAGCCCGGCAGGGCAAGGGTGTGGGGAAAGTACTCACGGCTCTTGTGAACCTCTACGGTATCCAGAGCTCGTATGGCGTTGGTTCATTTCTGGGCGATGTCCTTTCGTATTCGCGTCTGCTGGCGCTGGGATTGACTACCTCGATGCTTGGCTCAGCCTTCAACATGATGGGGTCTCTTGTAAAGGTTCCGGTTCTTGGTTTTATTATAGGTGCTGTGATACTGCTGTTTGGGCATCTGCTGAACTACTTCATGGGTGCCATGGGTGCGTTTATCCATTCTGCACGTCTCATACTGCTCGAGTTCTTTGGGCGGTTCTACGAGGGTGGAGCGCCTCGGTTCCATCGTTTTGGGTTCTCGTCGGAAGTTGTCAAGATTGTCGACAAGTCGACTGTTCAGGGAAAATAGGAGGTACATCATGGGTATCGAAGCGTTGTGGTCAATTCTGGTCGGAGCTCTTGTGACGACGCTCAGTGCTGTTGGCGCGGCGTTTGCCTTTAAGCTCTCGAACACGCCAATGGCATCGTTGAGTTCACTGTGGATATTCATGGGAGCGGTCTTTGTTATCACTCTCGGCGGTCTGGGGTCTGCCATAGGCATTCGTATCAGCGGATCTCAGGCGGCCGGAGTTCTATCTGAGAAGCCAGAGCTTTTCGGCAAGATGTTTGTAATGATGGCTCTTCCGGGCACACAAGGATTCTACAGCTTCGTTTGTGGGATTATGATGATTGTTCTGTCGGGTGTTCTCAACAAGGGGACGGCGGTCTCGAACGCGAAGGGCCTTGCGTTCATGGCAGTTGGAGTCGGTGTCGGCCTGGTAGAGTGGTTGTCTGCTGTTCTGCAGGGGCAGTCTTCGGCCGCCGCAGAGAGCCTCACTGCACGTCAGCCAAGTAGTTCCGGTCAGGCAATCCTCATACCCGCCCTCGTTGAGACGTACGCCGTCATCGCATTGGTGTCGGGTATCCTGCTCATCCTCTGGATCTCTCAGGCAGCCTTCTAGGACGTCGTGCACATGGGAACCGAGGAACTCAGGGCTGCGGTTCTCCAGGAAGCGACTGCAGAGGCGACCAAACTCATCGAGGCTGCCACTGTTGAGGCTTCACAACTTGTCGACAGTCAGAAGCGACAGCTGGAGGAATATGCCAATGCGCGAGTAGCGGAGCATCGAGCCGCCCGGGATCGTGAGGTCGCGACGAACGAGACTGCACTGAAGATCGAGTTGAGGAATGCCATCCTCAAGCGCAAGCAGGAACTACTTGAAGGACTCTACCTGGAACTCGAAGAGAAAGTCAGAAACGATGATGTCCTCTATTACGCGTATCTTGAACGGGCAATGGTCCAGATTGGACAGGAAACGCCAGTCTCTATCGAGTGTCGACGCGAGGACGAGCCTGTTATTGCGTCATTGTTGGCCAAACGCAGGGACGGGACAGGAGTGCGCATCGACGCAAAGCTTCCCGACGATGCTGGAGGCTTTATTGCTCACTTTGCCGAGGCAGAGCTTGACCTGACCCTGTCGGCAGCTTCCACCAGCCTCCGAGAGAGCACATTGGTTGAGGTCGCTCAAGTTCTGTTTGGCGACAAGAAATGATTGCTCTCTTCACCCCGCACCAGGCTGACTTGAATGATTACGCATACGCTTCCGGATCGTTTTCTGTGAGGCGAGGGTTGCTCCTGCCAGTCCAGGAACTGCGGCATACAGCAGAGACGGGCAGGATCGACTCGCTGCTGGTGATTCTCAATCGTGGTGCCTATGCGCCTGTTGGTGCCGATATGTCAGCAGGTGAAGCCCTGGCCAGGGTCGAAAGCACATGGCAGGCATTTCTAGCTCAGGCGACCCGTGACTTGCCGGAGAGATTCCTTCCATATCTGCTTGCAGCACTTGATGAGAACGACTACGCGAAGGCTGGTTTGGCTGAAGCTCTTCTTGGCGGGAACGGTGGAACATACACCGATGGAACAAGCGGCGAGTATGCCGCATACTGCGTGCGCATGCGGGCTGAAGGCAACTCTCCTGAGGTACTGTCCGAATCGATTTTCGGGAGTTCGCTCTGGGACGGACTGAAGGCAGCGCAAGGGGGAGCTTCAGCTTCTGATGCTCAGACTGTATTCGATTTTTCCTTCCAGGCGACACTGGATGGTCTGGCACGGATCTATGGACACCCTGCCGTCATAGTATACATGGATGGGCTGTTGAAGCTCATGGTCGCGGGACATGCACTGAAAATGAAGCTTCGCAGTACATCCGGCGTTGGTGCTCCACTCGAAAGACTGTTGCCCTTCCTGAAACCCGAAATACGAACGGCGCTCGTATCAGTTGCCGAAC
>JBAQYC010000345.1:0-3051 GCA_049299835.1 Candidatus Cryosericum sp.
TAGAGCGTTTGCTTGAGGACACTGTTGCCATGAAGCCCGGCACACCCGATGGGCTTTCGATGAAGCAGATCCACGCATTGCACTATCGTGCACGTGCTCTGAAGATTGCTGCTCATCGCCTGGGTACACTGCGGCTGCCGGTCAGCCTGGATCATGGCGACCTTTGGGCAGGTCAGATCATCGCCGGCGAAACCAACCCTGTGTTCATTGACTGGTCTGATGCATCCCTCTCGCATCCCTTCTTCTCGATGGCCTTCTTCTCCGATAACGAGGAGATGCGTCCGTATCTCGGGGATGCTCCTGATGCGCCCGAACAGCTGCGGGACGCATACCTCGAACCGTGGACCGTCTACGAGCCCCACGAGATCCTGACGCAGGCATGGAGCATTGCATGTTCGCTGGCCCCGCTCAACACCGCACTGCTGTACCACGACCGTATTCTGCCGGGTCTGGAGGTGAAGTGGGAGATGGAGGACATTATCCCCTTCTTCCTGCGCGGTGTCCTGCGACATCAGGGCGAGGCACTGCCGACGCTTGGCATGGCGGACTATGAACAACAGGCAGAATCGTCCGAGTTCGAACAGGAGGATCTGCGCTCATCAGAAGGCGCGGTCACCCTGCGCTCTCAGCTGCAGGCACGACAGATCACTGGGCCACACTGAGCAAGACGACCCCCGGGCCAGGGGATGAATGGTCGCCCAGCGCTCGGTGTCAGTGCCGCTTGAGTCGTCGTTGCTGACGTAGTACACGACACTCTGGTCGGCTGGTGTTTTTATAGATGCGGCAGTAAACTTGAAAAAGCACAGTTACTTCTGCGCCGACGACATGCGTACAGATGCAAAGGAGATGGTTATGGAGATGATTGCAGCGTGCGGTCTCGTTTGTTCGACCTGTCCGGCCTATGTCGCAGGCACAACTGGTGACAGGGCGCTACAGGAGAAGACGGCGTCGGCCTGGTCGGCGGCCTACGGCAGCGAGGTCAAGCCTGAGGACGTCGCGTGCGACGGGTGCCAGTCGACAGGGCCTCGATTATTCTCGCACTGCACCGTCTGCAACGTGCGGCTGTGCGCGCACGGCAAGGGCTATGCCACCTGTGCCGAGTGTGGCGAATATGGCGAGTGCAAGACTATCAACGAGTTCTTCGGGTTCTGCCCCGAGGCGAAGCCCGCTCTGGACGCACTCAGAGCGAAGTAGTGACGGTCGTTTCACGCCGCCGTGGAGCACCCGGCGGACTCATGGCAAGTGGAGGCGGCCTGCATGCCGATTGATGCCGGCGTGAGGATAATGGACCGACTTTCGACGCTGCAGGTCACCCAGCTCCGGGCTCTTGCTGGCAGCTGTGAACAGAGAGACGGCTATTCCATGGAAGCCCGGCTGGACTTTGGCACACTGGAGACACGGCCGGAGGGTTCGATCAGTGGCGTATTATTGTACGAGAATGGTGGACTCGTCGGGTTCGCGGGCATGAACAGCTATGGCGACCCCTCGGAAGTGGAGGCGACCATTCTTGTCCATCCAGACTCCCGCAGGAGGGGCATTGGTCGTCGCATGGTGCGAGTGGTGGTAAGGGAATGCCAGAAACGCGAAGTGAGGTGGCTGCTGATCGTCGTGCCACGGGAGTCGCGGGAAGGCGCCGCATTCGCTGCGGCGATGGGGACGCGGCACTCCCACAGCGAGTACACGATGGACCTTGACGTGACGAGGATCCCCCCATTCCAGACGATCCACGATCCTGTGGAACTAAGGCCCGCAGGGACAGAGGATGTGCCCATCATGGCTGCAATTGTTGCGTCAGCATTTGCAGAACCGGTTCAGGAAGAAGAACAGGCCCTTGTGCGCCTGATGAAGGACTCTACGCGTACCACCTATCTGGCGGCGCAGGACGGGCGGCCCGTCGGTGTCATTCAGTCAGCCGTCAACGACGGGCGTGCGTTTATCGTTCACTTCGCAGTGCGGCCGGACATGCAGGGACGGGGTATCGGACGACAGATGCTGCTGGCCATCACCCGCGGCTTGCTGAACAGTGGCGCGCGTTGGATCACTATTGAGGTCGAAACAGAAAACGGCAACGCCCTCTCTCTGTATCAGCGGTGTGGGTTCGTGACGGTTGGCGCCACCGACTATGAGCTGCTGGAGCTGCCCAGGATCCCCAGGGTCCCTGAACTCCTGTTCGACAGCTAGGCGCCGAATTTCGCAGGCAGGCCTGTCAACTCTTCACTGATGCGCCACAGACGTTGCTGGGCGGCGACGTCGTACGAAGCGCGCGAAGAACGAACCGCGTGCCTGCGCTGGAAATAGCGTCCACTCACTCCCTCAACATCGGACGACGAGGCCAGCCAGACGCCGGTGTCCGCGCCTTCCTCGGGGCTCAAGCCGGAGAATCGGTCCATTATCCGCTTGGCCGTCCCGATGAGCCAGCCGCTGTCCATGCAAATGTTCGTGTGAACAAGGCCCGGGTTGACCGCGTTGACGGTGACCCCGCTTCCCTCCAGTCGTTTCGCCAGTTCATAGACGAACAGCAGGTTTGCCAGCTTGGACTGCGCATATGCCTGCTGGGAAAAGTAGAAGTGTTCCCCTTGCAGGTTGTCCCAGTACATGTGTCCACGCTCGGCGCTTCGGCCGGCAGCCACGACTGTCGCTCCCATGCCGCGCGTGGCACCCGTCACCAGACACACCCTGCCCTGCAACTTTCTCGGGACGGTTCCAAGTGTGTTACAGGTCGCCACGTTGTTTGTGTGTTCGTTACAAAGGCTTGATTGGCGTGGAGTAAACGCGCGCGGCAGGCACGCTGACCAGTTCGCGTTCGGGATAGCGCAGGGCGGTCAGGCTGCCTCCGTGGACACAGCCGGTATCGATATTGATCGTATTTCCGACCCACACTGCTTCGGCGACGGGCAAGTGTCCCCAGACAACCAGCGCATCCCCTTTGTACGCATGTGCCCAGTCCACATAGACTTTAAGTCCGAATTCATCCCGTCGGCCGGTCGGTATGCCAAACAGGGCGACGTCACGCGCCCGTGGCGAGTCGATGCCGTGGAGGTCCTGTGGCAG
>JBAQYC010000346.1:0-2624 GCA_049299835.1 Candidatus Cryosericum sp.
GGCGTATACTGTGCATGCCCAAGGTTGTGCTGGCAGCGGCATGATTCCAACCGCCCTTCAGAGGAACAAACAACGACATCTTCAGAGAAGGGGTGAGCAATGGACGATGGAGGCAAGCTGATACTAATGCTCGTAATCGTTTTCGTCATCTGCATCTTTGGAGCCTGGTGGCTAAACCAGGGAGGCGGACCAGAGTAAGCCTGAGTGTGTCCTCCTCATGTCCAGCAACAACCTCTGGCGGAAAGAGGCGTCCGGAATCTGGATACACAGGATGCTTCAACAGTCACTGACGAGAAGATGAGACCGTTCGAGACAACTGGCGAGAGGGACAGATGGCCGGTTACTCGTCCGGTCCCACGCAGGACACGCGGCGGACTCGCTGGAGGGGTACGTCGGTTCGTCGAGTGGGGGGGCGGAGTTTCGGTACGTCGTAGTAGTAGGCACTATCCTCAATCAGCCTGGTCGCCGCCCGCGGCACAAAGCGCGCGTGCTAACGGCGGCAAGGTGTCAGGTCTGCGAACTCGCCCAGAGTCCTCGTCTTCTCTCCCTCGCCGTACAGTGACAGTGTCGTCAGCCCGCTGATGGCAGTCTGTCACTGTCGTGCAGTCAGTCCCTTCTCCTCATGACTCCCCTGCTCGTTCGCTTCCATTGTGCTTCCTCAATCTACCGAATTGGAGTAGATTCATCCGTGAGGCAACGATGCAATTTGGAGTAGACATTAGGTGAGGCAATACGGTCTCTTGACATGATGGTTCGGCGACATAGACTGCCCATGGCAGGCACGAAGCAACTCG
The DNA here is from genome assembly GCA_049299835.1 of Candidatus Cryosericum sp. Lineage (GTDB taxonomy): Bacteria > Caldisericota > Caldisericia > Cryosericales > Cryosericaceae > Cryosericum. The sequence continues at coordinate 795 of JBAQYC010000346.1, forward strand.
AAAGAGACGGGCCAACGGAGGAGGGGCAAGTGATACGGTGGGGCATGATTGATGACGTTTCACCAATGTACGGTGCAAGGCTGGTTGTGTGTTCCATGGGGCAAATCCCAGTGAGCGCGAGGGTTTGCACGTGGAAAGACTCCCATCTGACGGTCAGAGTGAAGACCACTCCTCCTCAGTCATGATCCCCGCGACTGCGCGTGACACGATCGACTACGCGGACCGTCTGCTAAGGACAGTGCGACCTCGTATCGATCGCTGCGCATCTCTTGCAAATCTTATGGAGGCTCTCACGCGCGACGTCGAACTCTCGAGGGCCGGCGCGGCAGCCTTTCTGGCAGGTCGTCCGCTGACTGTCTCTCAGTGGCAGCGCCTGCAGTTTCGTAGAGAAGCAAGTGCGGGCCTCGGAGCTCCTACTGGCGATGAGCTCGTGAGGCAGTTGTCATGGGATCTTGCATGCTTGGTGCAGGCCTATGCCCAGAGCCGCCATCCGGGACAGCCTGACGCAGGACTGGTGGTACCGGCATTTCAACGACTGCATCCTCCGCAGGTAGCAACGGACAGTCATCGCTCGATTCCCTCTCGCGCGTGGACGGACATCCACGTGCACACTTGCTACATGCATGTCGATGACTTCTTGAAATGGTACGGCCCCTTCATGCCAAGCATCTTTCCTACATTGTCCACGCCGTACTCGGCTGTCCGAAGTCTGCTGATTCGGGAATACGAGTACGTCGACTACCTCCGGAACACGTCTGCCTCCTGGTCTTTGGCCATTCCGCCAATGCTCCCAGCGCTTGAGGCCGAATGCACTGCTGTTGAGGCATCGTTCGGCAAGTGGGGTGGACGTAGTAGCGAAGACCGGTCTCCCGAGCTGAAACGCATGCACGCTGTCTTTCAGGCATGTTGCCACGTAGTCGCGACAATGCGCCGGAAGGAAGCAGAACCGCCAGAGGAACTGCGCCAGGCGATGGAGTACTTCGCTCTGTTCTGGACCATGACGCCATGCCCCGCAGCAAAGATGGAGAAACCGCTGGCCCGCCTTCAACAGGTGGTTGAGAAGATGCAGAGCGTTCCGACTGCGACTGAAGCCAAAGATCAGCCAGTCGCGACGGTTGGCACGACTGCCAAGGACGGTGCGGCTGACCTCGACAAGGAGCAACAGGCGGCGGTCACGTACCGCGGCGGCAACCTGCTTGTGGTTGCCGGTGCTGGATCCGGAAAGACCAGGGTTTTGACTGAACGGGCCGTGTCGCTTGCCAAGGCCTATGGGTCAGGAAGCCTGCTGGTCGTCACGTTCACGAAGAAGGCAGCTCAGGAGATCCAGGGCCGACTGGAGGAGAGTCTGGATGCGCCCGAGCAAGCATGGATCGGCACCTTCCACAGTGTCTGCTGGAGGATACTTCGTCAGCACGGTGCCCTCGTGGGGTTGCGTGAAGGATGGACAGTACTGGATGCCGCTGCAGCTCAACGGTGCATGGATGTGTGCGTCCGTCGCACGGAACCTCCTCGCACGTGGGACACAGACGCAGACGACTACGACCCCGATGATCCCGAAAGGTGGAGACTACAGAAGGCGACGGATCCCGAGGAAGTCGCAGCCCTACACGACTACGCACGAAATGCCTTGATGTCCTGGCAAGAAGCCATGCAACTCGCACGCTTCCGTGAATTGACTGACCCCCAGACTGTCACAAAAGCCATTACAGCCTACGAAAGGCGCTGTCGAAGGAGCGACCGTCTCGACTTCGATGATCTCCAGACACTTGTCCTGAGACTCCTGGAGGAACGACCTGCGATTCGTGCGGCTTATCAGAGGCAATTCAGTGC
>JBAQYC010000347.1:0-2089 GCA_049299835.1 Candidatus Cryosericum sp.
TCGTGAGCTCCATTCCCGCTGCTCCTTTCATGTCCCAAGGACCAGCAGTATTCTGTCACCCTTCAGATACTTTTTTTCATGAGTTCACGGAATCATTTCAGATACATAATAGATGAGTCGATGCGCAAGTGTTGCCGTCATGGGCTTCACGTGTATGATGATAATCGGATGAATGCACTGCCCAGGATCTCCAACCATATGCCTCGGTCGCAAGGAATGGACGCTTTTGTCATCGTCTGGGCCGGACAGGTCGCCTCACTCATCGGAACGGCGATGTCGCAATTCGCTCTGACGGTCTGGGCGTGGAAGATTACGGGGAGCGCCATGACACTGTCGATCATCGCTTTCTGCGGATTCGCCCCGACCATCCTGCTCATGCCGTTTGCCGGCGTCCTCGTCGATCGCTGGGACCGAAAGGCGACGATGGCGGTCAGCGACGCAGCCTCGGGTCTTGCCACACTGGTCGTCCTGCTCCTCTTCTCGACCGGGCGCCTGCAGGTATGGCATCTGTACCTGACAAGCATCTTCTCCGCATCGTTCCAGGCATTCCAGTGGCCAGCCTACTCTGCGGCCATCAGCACGATGATTTCCAGGGAACACTTTGCCCGCGCTTCCGGCATGCTGTCGGTAGCGCAGTCTGCCTCCGGCATTGCAGGTCCGGCCATCGCCGGAGCCCTGGTCGCGTCCGTCGGGCTTCCGATCGTCCTTGTCATAGATATTGTCTCCTGCATCGTGGCGGTCAGCGTGCTCATCGTCGTGCGGATTCCCCGCCCCGTGCCGTCGGCCGGTGAAGCGGAGGCGAGCGAAAAGTGGTGGAGACAGGCCGTGTTCGGGTTCAGGTACATCTTCGCCCGGCCCCCTCTGCTGTTCCTGATGATGCTTTTCATCGTATTCAACATGTTTGCCATGCTCTGCCACGGGGTCTGGAGTGCCCTGCTCCTTGCACGCTCCGGCGGAGCGGCCACGGTCCTTGGACTGGCCGAGTCGGCATCTGCTGTGGGATTCGGCCTCGGTGGACTCCTGCTCATTGTGTGGAGCGGCCCTCGGCGAAAGACCACCGGTATTCTGTGGGCGATGGTCGTGGCGTCCGTGGTCGGCAGTATCCTTGTGGGTCTGGGAAGGTCTCTGCCCGTGTGGGCGTTTGCCGGGTTCGTCGGGTCGATGGCGATGCCTGTCATGAACGGACTCAGCCAGTCCGTCTGGCAATGCAAAGTCCCTGTCAATGTCCAAGGGCGCGTGTTTTCGGCGCGCATGCAGCTGTCGCAAGTCGTCACGCCCATAGCCATGATCGCCTCGGGGGCGATGGCTGACCGCGTGTTCGAGCCGGCAATGATGCCCGGAGGAAGCTTGACCAGATTGTTTGGACCACTGGTCGGCACCGGGCGCGGGGCGGGGATGGCCGTTATGTTCATCGTTTTCGGTGTGCTTGGAACAGCTGCAGCAGTGGCGGGATTCTTCATTCATCAACTGCGTGACGCCGAAGAATTGCTTCCGGACGCCACTGCAACGTGTGCGGCGTGAGGGTTGGCACGCTGATACAGGGGAGGACGATCATGGCAGAAGGACAGGGACACATTTCTTCCATCGTGCGAGATGAGCTTGACATGCTGTGGCAGACCGTTCTGGACAATGCTGCGACGACCCGGCGGATCTCTTCCGAGCAGTTTCCCTTTCTTTTGCCGGAGGAGATCATCGGCCGGATGGATGCCGGTGATGCATGGTCCGCCTATGTCCGGAAACGGCTCTTCCTCGAATACGCCGTCGCAGCCGGCAGGAGGGTGGGGCGCCCCCTGGACACCTTCGTACGCGAACTCGACCACATGGTGAGAGCGCTCATGCCTTACACGCAGCGGTGGCAGACTGAGGAGGATGCAGGAACCACACCGGTTCTGCCGACTCTTGATGCCGATGCGCCGGAGGAGGAACAGCTCGCGCTGATCCGCATCAACGGGGCCGTCCTGTTCCCCGGCGAGGAGCTGCCGCAGCCGGGCAGGCGCCTCCTGCTGTCCCCGGGGCGGGCGCGTACGGCTGACGATGTCCTGCGCGCTTCCGCCACACCGTTCGAAAGCTGGACCGAGGTGGAACACGC
>JBAQYC010000348.1:0-12637 GCA_049299835.1 Candidatus Cryosericum sp.
GCTCGGGGCGAACCCGAACTCGAAGTGCAGTACACCGTGCGGTCCATCACGGAGCGGGTGCTGGTGGCAGGTGGGCACGCGACACTGTCGAGAAATCTGCAGACATGGCTCCCCAACAGTGTCTGTATTGCCACGAACGGCAAAGAGGACCTCGACCCCTCAGTCCTTGCCACGGCCCGCCTTGTGGTCGTCCTGACCTCATACATCAGCCATGCCTTCTCGGGCAAAGTGATCAATGAGGCGCACAAGAGGGATCTGCCCGTCCTGATGCTGGATTGGCGCAGTGCAAAGCACATCCTGCAGGAGATAGACCGCGCCCTCGCGGCCCAGCAGGGCCTTCCACCAAGGCAGTAGAACACATCGTCAGGGAATCCATCATTCAGTCTGTTGCCGTTGTCCAGGCCGACGAGTGCCCTATACGGAAGGGTCAGGATCAGATGAGTCTGTGTCGCGAACGTGGAGGTCCAGAGAGTGAGAATGGGCAAGTCAGCGGGATGGATCCTGCTGGTGATAGCAATAACAGCGGTAGTCGTGGTATCGGTCGGGTTCAGCCATGACCGTGCCGGCCAACGCCATGCAGTCGCCTACGTGCAGCCGGCGGATATCTGGCAGGCCAGACAGCATCTTCTGTGGCAGGAGATCAATATCGCCTGGGATGCGAGGGTAGCACAACAGGAGCGGATCCTGCAGGCAGCTGATGCTGAAGAGGCGGCCGACGTAGTTGCTATCGATGCTGGAGACAAAGAGGCCATGATACGGCAGAGCAACCGCGAGGACCAGTTGATCCGGTCGGTCATCGCGGCGTGCGACCCGGCGGTCTCCATGCAGCTGCAATCCATGGAAGAGCTGGCCTGGCCGCTGACAGGACCAATGAAGATCACGTCGCCCTACGGCGAACGCATGCACCCCATCATCGGTGAAGAGGCGTTTCATCGGGGCGTCGACTTGCGCGCTCACTACGGTTCGCCCATCCTTGCTCCCGCCGATGGAGTCGTCCTCTACATCGGCCGCAAGACCGCCTATGGGAACATGGTCGTTGTCCTGCACGGTGGGGGTATTGCCACCGTCTACGGCCATTTGTGGAAGTTTGCGGTCCAGCCCTGCGAACGTTTCCAGAAGGGACAACTCCTTGGGTATACTGGCAACACAGGCTTCAGCACCGGACCTCACCTTCACTTCGAAGTGCGCCAGGATGGCAAGCCGACCAACCCGCTGGAGTGGCTGCCTCCGATCGAGACAACAGAACAGGAGGCTGTCACCCAGTGACGGAGCAGGGCGCCCGCAGGCACGTCGTCCTGAGAGGACGCTTCGACACGGCGCGCATTCTGCCGGGTCTCCCTGCCGTCCATGTCGCTCCGGTGCGGGATCCGCGCATGCGCGGATCTGCCGCCAGTGCAATTCCCATCGGCACCGCCGTCATCGACCTCGTGCCGGCAGTCCTGTTCAGCTTCGCCTCCAATCCAGTGACCTATCGAAGGGTAGAATCGCTGTATCAGCGTGATGCACAGCGGTTTGGCCTGCTGGCGTCGAAGAGCCCGCTCGTGGGTCACCCCGTGTTTGGCAAGTTGACCGGAATCGCAGCGGCGACTGCACGCCACTTGTTGGGATTGCTCGTATACGAGAGCGTAGATCCTGCATTCGCGTCGAGTGTGGACAGACTGGTCGAGCGGAGCTGGCATCGCGCCTGGGCGTGGATCGCCAACCACGAGGACGTGAACGTTGGTGATTTCATGGTGGCGAGTCGTATTCCACCTCGCACGCGGGACGAACTCGACGCAGAATGTGTCGTGCTGGTCTGGCAGGCAGGCAGAGTGGGACGCAAGGTCGTACCGTCTCCGGAGCTGCAGTCCCTGCGCGAAAGTTTGCTCAGCTGGTCTGTTCTCATGGCTCTCGAAAGCATGCGGCCTGCTTCACGACCACCAGTGCCTCAGCGCGACGCTTCATCCTATTTCGGAGATGTATGGTCGCGCGTCGTCGGCGAGGGATCGGCGGGCGATCTGGCTCGTGTCGTTGCCAGGGTCATGGAGCTGGCGAATACACAGCTCCGGGATCCGGTCGTGTCTCCGGCGTCGGCAGATGCTGAGCTCGTGCATTCGGCATGTGACACTCTTGCACGCGTGGCGCCCAGGAGTGGAGACGAGGAAGCTGCCACTGCTCTTGCGTGGCTGATAGCCGTTGCACAGACGTCTCGCGCAGCACATACCGGCGACAGGACGGAAGAACTGCAAATGCAGGTACGGCGGCTGCAAGAGGATCTGAAGGCCGAGGAACGTCGTTCGGTGGAGCTTGGAGCGTCACTGACCGGTCTTGAGCGGATGATGCGGCAGACGACCGCTCAACTGGAAAACGAGCGGGCACGTGTCAAGCGTCGTGACGCCGAGATCATGGGGCTCCGTGAACAGGCGGACATTGCGACTCACAACCATGTGCCTCTCGAGAAGAAGGCGGTGGAGCCCATCGAAGAGCGATTGCTCATGGCGGGAGGATCGCAGGCGCTGGCGCGGCGTCTGAAGCAGTGGATGCCGAATATGTCGTGCGTCACGGAGGACCAGGAGTCCTTGTTTGATACTTCGACGCTCCACGGTTGCGCCGCCGCCGTGATCCTGACGTCCCATATCAGCCATGCGCTGACTGACACTGTGACAGCGGAGGCAAGGCGCCAGGGAGTCCCGGTCATCCTTGTCGGTTGGAGCAACACATCTCGAATCGTTCGGGCTGTGCGCGAGGCGCTGAACAGGCGCGTCTAGCCTCGACGGGTGCAGGATGGTAACGTTGCCGGGTGAACATAGGTCCGCAACAGGCGCTCAGCAGAAAGTATATGTAGCTATTCTAATAAACAAGTTGAACAGGTGTCAACGTGCCCCCGGCACGATGCCACCTATTGCCGTCAGATCGAGTCCGTTTGCCCGCAGGACCCGGATGAAGGCATTGAGTCCCACGGAATCACAGGCCATGTGCCCGGCGACGACGAGGGTTCCTTTGACTTCTGACTGACGCAGCTTCAGGATGTCGGCAACCTCCATGTGCAGGGTCATGACGGTCCCGGCGCCGTGACGCCAGTACGCTTCCACGACGGTCGCGCCTCCATTGGTGCCGCCTGCGAAGGCGGTGACGACTTTGCCCGCCGGCGCGGCGGGGTCCCCGACGACTACTGCGGGGCGTGTCTTTGCGTGCGCATATTCCGGGAGTTCAAGCAGGATGTTGGTCAGGTCCTGTACGGTCGCTGCAGGGCCGGTCTCGGCAAGGCGCCGCTGAACGTGGGCGTCCACGATGCGTTCCATCATGAGGTCACAGGGATAGTGGACGTTCATGAACGGCATTCCCATCAGTCGGGCGACGCTGGGCATGTAGTCCCAGTTGTGCATGTGGTTGTTGCGTTCTACACCGAACTGCCGCGGCCGCAGAGCCTCGCGTGCCTCGTCCTCCGGTACGCCTGCTTTTGTGAGGGTCTGCAGTTGCCGGTTCATGACAAGGTGGAGGTTCAGCATGGCCTCGTCTCCCTGCGGATGATGCACGATGACGCCGTCGTATCCCAGGTCTCGGGCAATGTTCAGCAGACCAGTATCGGCGTCGATGCACACCAGTGCTTTGGTGATCTCGCCGGGCACGTATACCTGTGTGTCCTCCGGGATCTCTTTGAGTCCTGCCATGTCCAGTGCCAGTTGCATGATTCTGTCCGTATGCATGTGTGCTCCTTCTTATGTTCCCGGGATATCCAGCAAAGTCAGTATACCGGAAACCGAAGGTTATGGCATGCGTCTCTGTTGCTCTGGTCGAACGTCAGGCTGATGCCGCTCCTCGCCCATGCGGACCGAGTGCCAGATGCGCAGTCCACTCGTCTGGAACTGTAGCAGCAGGTAGTGTGCCCAACAGCCCGCTGTTTATGAGATGTAGACATGATTGTGGTGATACTGTGAACAATCCCTGTAAGACAATTCGCTTGGACTTCGTTATCTGGATAGAAATATCCGGGTTGTCTCGTGAGCAAGCGTACGACGACACGGAGCGGGAGGCGAGGACAGCAGGAGGCTGGAACAGAGGTTGTTTTGTGAACAGTTTTCACCATTCTAAACGTAGGAGGCATATGTGAAACGAGTATTGGCGTTGATCCTTGTGTGTGCGTTGCTCAGTGTCAGTGTTACTGGACATCCATCGCCTGCAGTCAAGGCAGCAGGAGAGGTGTTGTACGTTGAAATTCCTCAGGATTCATACTGCCGGGCACCGGCAACGACCGCCTATCTCCCTATCATGACGGGAAACCTGAGCGACCAGGGAACTATGACTATACGATCTGTTGAAGTCCTGGATACAAAGGGACGAGTAATGGCAACTGAACGAACCGAGTTCAAGCTGGAGAGTCTTGCAGGAAAGGCAGGATCCAGCGAGGAGATCCGGACAGCACTGGGAATCGTTCCTCTGACAGCGGCAGACATCACCACAGCACGGGCCTTCGTTACTGAGGCAGCGAATACTGTGGACAGGAAGCAGAAGAGCATCCTGGTCGAACAGGCATTCTTTGCCTCACGGGCCAAGCAGTCCATGAAGAATCCAGACGAACTCACGGTGGATGAAGCCAAGATCCAGCAGCTGCTGAAGACAACGACACTGGCGGTTGATCTCACCCAGATCACGACCGATACCACATCAGAGACAGCCGTCCTCGTCACTGTCCGCATCACTGGAGAACTGGCAGGACAGCCCTTCACGGTAGACCAGCAAACCATGGTCTATCTCCTTGCCAGTTTGCCCAACGGAGGCATGTGGCATCCGGGAGATGGACATGTGCATACGTCTGGAGAGATAGCGGGCATCATCTCCCAACCCGACGACCTCAGTAGTTATCCCCTGGCTATCAAGGAGTATTATGGATTCAGTGATGCTACCGATGCGAGTAGCGTTCTCGATCGCCGCAACCAAGCCAACTCCAGAGGTCTCCAATGGATCGTCATGACCGATCATGCGGGCGACAATGGTGGAGGGGACCACATGTCACAACCAGCCTTCCAAGGACGTCTGGAAGCTGAGGAATGGAGTATCTATCAAGCCGCATTTTCCCGTGCAACGACAGGTTACTACCCGACCGTCACGGTGTGCCCTGGGGAGGAGCTGGCGACGAAGGAGATTCCCGAGTGGTGGGTTACTCCTACAGGACACTTGCTCAGTTATGCGAGTTCGTCGTACACCGCCAGCTATGGCACGTGTCAGGACTTGATCAATCAAACCACAGGAAACGGTAGGTTCGGTGTCATTGCGCACCCGTTCAATGGTTTCGGGTTTGGGTGGTCTGACTGGAATGCAGCGCCATGGACCGGTCTTGAAATCATGAGCAATGAATCGAGTCCCAATACAAGTGCCATGGCCAAGTGGGATCAACAACTCCTCAGCAGAAACACTAAGCATGATGTACAGTCCCTGCGAAGGGGTCACTTCAAGAGATCCTTGGCAGGGGCGAGAATGGCAAAGGAGGCCTGTCGTGGAATCTGAACGTAATCAGGAGACCAATGTGAAGCCGGAGGAACTCGAAGACAAACACAACAGGAAGACGGTCACCCTCTCCCTTGCACTGACCAGCCTCGGCTTCCTCATCCTGGAGGGAGTCGTCTGTCTCTTCTCTCAACGGACAGACCCGTGGCATGGGTACCTCTGGTTCGCCACGGTGGCAGTTCTTGGCACGGGGGTTATGGCGGTACTCCTTCGTCCCGAAACGCGGTGTTCCAAGGAGCAACTCCTGCATGCTCTTCTAGTCGTCGTACTAACCGTGCATTTGTTCGCAGCGTGCCTGTATCTATGGCTCATATTCGACGCTGCGGGCACCTCGGAACTGTTCCAGTCCCTGACAGTGCTGATTCCTGCTTTGTTGCTGGTTGTGATCTTCTTGGTGGCAAGGGATGCAAAGTCTCTCCGGGTGCTCCATGGTTTTCGTGGGCTCGCGGACTGCGCCGCTTCGGTAGAAATCTCGCTGGACACGTGGCATTCAGTGACCACTTCGCTTTCTTTCGCCCTGGTGATTGTGCTGGCCTTTGCCTGGTCCTTCAGCTCCTCATTCAGCTTCTACTACGGAGAGCGGTTTGGCACCTTCGACTTCAGTATCCTCAAGCCATCATCGGACCTTCTGCAAAGCATCCGCTGGTATGCTGTGGGGCGCTGTGTCCAAGAGACAATTATACGGCTCTGTCCCCTGAGCATCGTGCACGCGTTTACGGTCCACCTTTGCCGCATCCGTTCACCCCGCATACGCGCCGGTGCCACAGTATGCGGGTTTGTACTGGCCGCCTGGGGATATGCGTTTCTTCTGACGCTGTTGATGCGTAACGCTTCCGCAGGAGCGGTTGCGATCGCGCTTGTTGTGCCGCCAATCGCCCCATTCGCCTATGCCTTGCTGCTGTCCTATCGAGTACGAACGCGTCTATCAGAATGACAAGGGCTGTTTATGGGGGTTCAAGCGTTGGTTTTGTCCGGTGACAACTTTCGGTGCAGCGACCATTTGCAGGTTCGAGCATCCCCCAGGATGCGTGTTCCCACAAGACTGTTGCCCCGACCGTGGACGCGAAGCAGATGCTTGATAGTCTACGCAACGGCAATATGACAAGTCTCTGCAAGAAAGCCATCAAGTGGTTCTGGTTGTGGCCTGTTCTAGCAACCGTACTAGGGTACACATTAGCCGTGTTCGGAATCGGCGGTCCAGACTTTATATGGCCTATTGCGTCGTATGCCGCTCCGTTCGTCGGTTTTGGTATCTTGTTGATGGCCATCGAGAAACGGGAACAGATGCGTCCCTTTCTCTGCATGTTTCTCGTTGTTGGGCTGGTGCTCAATGCTCGCGGTTTCTACGAATTAGCACACTGGGGTGCCCAGGGTCTCTTGACTACGAAAATCCAGACGGAAGGCATACCTTATATCCTTCACGGGCTTCCAGCATTCGTGCCAGTATTCAGATGGACAATCTTCACTCCGTATGCGTTCATGACCTCGGTCCCTATTCTGCTGCCCCTCCTCATCACCCCCCCGCTGCTTTGCTCTGCCCATCTTCTGGCTGTGGGTCGTCCTGAGCGTCCTGTATGTCGTGTTGCCGTCGAGAACATGGAAATGGATGGGAGCTTCAGTACACGGATGGTGGAAGAAGCTGCGCCGATCAGAGCCGCAGCATCCAGGTGATTCGTGATGACGGAACAGGAACGGCCAGGTATGGTAGATGCGGAGAACCACGTGATACGCGACGAGAATGAGGCAGGCAGGAATGACGGCAAGAGAGTTGCTCTCTCGCTTGCACTCACCAGCCTCGGCTTCCTCATCCTGGAGGGAGTCGTCTGCCAGTTCTCTCAACGAACAGACCCCTGGCACGGATACGTGTGGTTTGCTCTCGTGGTCCTTCTTGGGGTAGTGGTCCTTCTGGTAACCGCATTCCGCTCTTCGCTGTACGAGTCAACCGCCAGCTTCCTTCGGAATTCCCTTGGTCTGCTCTATGCTGCCCATGTATTCATGGCACTTGTCGTTGCTGTGGGATTGTGGTCGGTCGGGCAAGACAATGTAGGCAGAGTCGTTCTTATTGCCATTGTGGATTGTTTCGTCGTGGGGCGCACCTTCTTTCTCGACCGACAATCTCTCGCTGCCGTCGACAACGTGACAGAATCGGCGAACGAGACCCGGCAATCGCCGCCTCAAGAGCTCTCGCCCGTCGTTATCGCTTCGCTGTCCTTCGCTCTCCTCATCGTACTGGCCTTCGCATGGTCCTGTGCTTCTTCTTTCACGTACTATCTGACAACGAAGTCTTCTCTCCTTTCGTATCTCGCGCCGGCAGACCTCAATGGAAGAATTCTGATGGACTGTGCTGGCGAGGCGATGGCACGGCTGTTCTTGCTCTGCGTCGTCCACGCCGGCGTCCTTCTTGTCTTGCGACTCCGTAGACGACCTGTGCGAACGCTAGTTCTGGCCTGCATGCTCGCCCTTGCTGTCTGGGGGTACTGCTGGGTCATGACACAGAGCGCCGTCGGATATGCAAGGATATGGTATGGGCAGCCCAATGGGACGCCTCAGCTCCTGTGCGCCGCATGGATCGTGCCACTCATGCTTCCGTTCGTCTACGTTCAACACCTCTCACGTAGTATCCACACGATCCTTGTCGGCAACACCATCCACGTCGTCGAGTAGACGAAGAAGCACTGACCGGCACCGAAGGAGGCGCCATGGAACACAAAGGCGAAGGCAACAATCCTGAAACGGAGTCCATCGACCTGCCGAAGGCGAGCGCAGATCAGTCGCCGCAGCGGGTTGGCACCAAGACGGACGATGAGGAGCTGAGGAACAAGCGCGGTGGGATCCTGTTCACCGCGGCAGTAATCGTGTGGTCGCTTGCAGCAGGACTGTATTCTCTGCGACATCCCAATATCAACGTCATTTCCATATTGGATGTTGCAATACCAACGTTCATCCTCGCTGTCGTAACGATCGTCGTTTTCACCAAAGTGCCACCGCAGCCCATGCGAAAAGTGAGCATCGAGAGATGGCTGTTCGGTGCGATGTTCCTGTGGCCAGTTGTCCTTCTGGTGAGCAACTACATCCCGACCGCGACGCGGGACCAAGTCATGTCTTCCCTGCTCTACACGGGATCTCCAATCGTCGTGGCTGTCCTCGCCGTAATTGGGGGCCGCCACTATCCCGCTTCGCGACGCTTCCTGAAGTGGCTTGCTGCGATAGTTCTGACGATCACTCTCTTCTTCATGGCAGTCGTCTGGGTTGATTCGCTGCAACATGGCTGGAGATGGATAAGAGGTGCAACAGAGAGCCCCATTTCGTGGCTCGACCTGGATCTGGTCGTTCTGAGCGTGCTGTTCCTCCTGGTGCCGGAGAGAAAATGGAAACAGAACAGGCGAACTGTCGCTATCACCCTGGCCCTCCTGCTTACCGTTTCCCTTGGTGGCTACCTCGTGTCTCTTTCCCAAAAAGGTACAGTGCGATTGCAGAAGGGATACGACATAACACAACAGGTCAAGATGGGCAACATCCCGAGTGAGAACGTTCCAGACTTCGCCCTGAATGGGACAGACACCTACACGATAGACTTCGCAGGTACCGTGACGCTTGTTGAAGTGCGGGACACCAGAACAATCTTTGTGTGGACCACGCTTCCCGGGTCCACTCCCGAGAAGATGTTCGTGGAGTTGTATCTTTGCCAGCCGCTCTCATCCAGAACGGTGAAGCTTGCCGATGGGACCGTCGCGTATAGTGGACCGGGGTACCCCCAGCTTGTCAAGGGACGATCGTATCGTGTTACCGGTGTTCTCGAGAAGGCATGGCAGGTTAGCCCAAGGATCTTCGTGCCCAGCCCGGCGAACATCCAGGAGCAGTAGGCGCCGCCCGGCATCTGCGTCGCTGACACACACGGCACCGAAGGAGGAGCTATGGAACACGACCTGGAAAGAGATGGCAGCACAAGGCTGACTACCGTTCGTGAGCAGCGAGAGAGTGAGGCGTCGAACATGAATGGTGAGAACACGCCGGGATCAAAGATCGGGCTCACCCTGGGTTGGATCGTGGTTCTACTGGGGGTTCTCTTCGCCGCGTCGTCCGTGGTCTCATACAATTCGGCCAAGTACCAGGTCATATGTGTACTGATTGTGGCGGTGATAGCTTCGGTTGTTGCGGCTACCGTCGTCATCATTGCGTTGCGGCATATGCCCGTCACCCGACCGTTTCTAAAGAAGCTCGTGGCCCTCTTGCTGTTGACGACTCTGGTACTCGGAGGGTTCTATGAGTGCGCTGTATTGGCACGCGAAGGAAGTCTCTGGAGGATGTTGGGGGACATTTTCGACGAGGAGATTCACGGCAGCGTGTCAGTGCCTCCGGTCCTGGCGGCGCTGTCCCTTCCTGTGAGTGGTGTGTTCCACCTTTCGCGGGACCACATCAGTGAGCTGAGTCGTTCCGTCCCATTCATTGCAATACTGCTCTGCGAACCATATGAAGCCATGTTCGCTCCATACTTCGTCCTGCTCTTGTTGATCACGCCACCATCTCTTGCTCTTGCTGCCTTCTGGCTGTGGGTGGCTCTGAGCGTCCTGTACATCGTGCTGCCGTCGAGTGCATGGAAATGGATGAAGGCTGCAATGGTCCAAGGGTTGGGGGTAGTGCTCCACCAGCACTAGCCAGTCACCACTGCGACTAGTTAGTGCATCACCCGTTTTCTGGTTTTCCTGCAGGCTTGCTAGTAGCTGAAGTAGCTGTTGCCGATGAACTCGCGAATGATGGATGTGCTGGGGATGACGTCGATGTCCATCACCGGCAGGAAATAGTCAAGGAACCGGACCAGCCGGCGCGCCTCGGAGTACTCCGGCACCGTATTGTCGATCTGCAGCAGCAGCTGCATAGCGTAGTTCTTGAGGAAGGCCAGCTCGTACACGAGCGAGGAGTTGAACATGGCGTCCGCGTTCTCCTGGAAGGGGAAGATGTGCCGCTCCTCGCCCATGCGGACCGAGTGCCAGATCTGCAGAGTCTGCAGGGCCGAGTACCCGCGGAAGTTGTGATCCCGCACCATACGCCGCAGGATGCGCACGTCGGTCGTCGGGATGCGGTTGTCGGCGTCCAGGTTGAGGAAGGTGAGCGCTGAAACATAGATGCGATACTTGGCCCCGTCCGGTATCTGAGATGTCAGCTTCGGGTTCAACCCATGGATGCCCTCGACAACAAGGATAGTACGGTCGTTTGGAACGATGGTGCCACCGTCATCGGAAGAGGTACCGGTCTTGAAGCTGTACTTTGGCAGGGTGACAGTCTCGCCTGCCAGGACACGATTGAGGTCATCATTGAACTTGGCAAGATTCAGTGACTCCAGGCACTCGAAGTCGGGGTTGCCTTCGACATCCCGAGGTGTCTTGTCACGGTCGACGAAGTAGTCGTCAAGCGAGACGGCATGAGGGTCGAAGCCGTTGACCCTGAGTTGCAGGGCCAGCCGCTTGCTGAACGTTGTCTTCCCAGACGAGGACGGTCCTGCGATGAGGACCAGGTGAGCCCCCGAGGCCGTGACGCGGTCCGCCAGCTGCGCGATCTTCTTCTCATGCAGCATCTCGCTGACCATGATGAGCTCACGAGTGCGGCCGCCGGCCACGACATCGTTGAGGTCTCCCGCCGTCTCGACGCCGATGATGCGTCCCCACTCCTCCGCCTCGCCGAAGATGTCGGCCAGCTTGGTCTGAGGCACATAGTCCGGGAGTGCGTTGGGGCTGGTGATGCCGGGGAAGACCAGCACCATACCGGTGCGATAGGGGATGAGGTTGAAGATCGGGGTATCGCCGGTGCTGTGCGGCATGAAGCCGTAGAAGTAGTTGGGATGTTTGCCCAGGTAGTAGATGTTGACCGTGGACTTGCTGCGATAGCGCAGCAGCTCTGCCTTGTCATGCATCCCCAGGTTCTCCAGCAGCTGCAGGGCGTCCCACTTGTACAGCTCCTGCTTCTGGTACTCCACGTCCTGGTCGATGAGCTCCTGCATGCGCTGTTTGATCTGGACGACCTCGTCATCGGTCGCGCGTATCTCACGGAAGTCACAGAAGAGACCCAGCCCCAGCGAATGGAGGACTCGGAGCCTCCGGGCGGGGAACAGGTCCCGTGCCGCGGCATACAGGATGAACACGAGGCCGCGCTGATAGATGCGTGCGCCGTCTTCCGTCGTCATATCGATGAAGCGGACCGTGGCGTCATGGTTCAGCGTCTTGAACAGTTCACGGATGTCATTGTTGACGCGTGCCGCCATGATGCGCGATGTGTGGTACGCTGCGTAGTCCTTTGCCAGCGAGTCCAGGCGGACCCCTCGCGGGTACAGGACGTCCTCGCCGGTCTCCTCTATGTGCAGTCTGATCATCTCTGTGGTCATTGTGATGCCTCCTGACTTCTCAGTCTACGCGCGCAGCGTGACTGGGCAAGGTCGACGACCCCAGGATGGCAAACTATGCAAAGGAGACGTCAGGAGCGGGGCGGTCCTTCCTGATGGCCGTGGGCGGCCGCGTGTGGTGCAGGGGTGCCATGCCCGCGAAGCAGGCGTTTGACGAACAGGAAAACGCCAGGCGCTCGGTTGCGCAGGAAAGATTTCATCATTTCGCGTTCCCCTTCCCAATGCTCCGTGACGGCGACGATGAAGCGCATGGGCAGCCGGGGCGACAGGACGATGCGGTCCATCAGACGGCCCATGCGCGAGTCTGTACTGTGTCTCCGGTACCATCGGCGCAGTGTGTTGAAGGACAGAGCCATGAACGCGA
Source organism: Candidatus Cryosericum sp. (assembly GCA_049299835.1). Taxonomy (GTDB): domain Bacteria; phylum Caldisericota; class Caldisericia; order Cryosericales; family Cryosericaceae; genus Cryosericum. The sequence goes on from JBAQYC010000348.1 coordinate 12,243, forward strand.
CCTCCCCTGCACGAAAGCCAGGCTGGTCAAGGAAGGTCAGGCGCATGTAGTCAATGGGTTCAGTAACAGACCCGTCCTTGATACTGACGTCATACAAGACTGTAGAAGGATAGGGCGAGAAAACGCTGATACACGCATCGTCCGTGTGTGCCTGTGCGTTGAGCTTGGGGGTCAGCAGCGCCGTGGCACGGGTTTCGCCGGGCAGCCCTACCATGTTGTAGGCAAAGATGCGGATTCCTGCTGCGTGCAGTCGCTCATTCACCTGGCCCAGGAGCTCGTTGCTCATCGTGCGGCCCAGCGCCCGACGGCGCAGCTCTTCATCACCCGACTCGATGCCCAGGTAGACCTGTGTGCAGCCCATGTCGGCCAATAGCCGGATGGCATCCGGGGTCAGC
>JBAQYC010000349.1:0-2219 GCA_049299835.1 Candidatus Cryosericum sp.
CAGTTTTGTCACGGCTTCCTCGCGCTTCCCCAACATCAACTCTTTCAAAACATCCTCTTCCAATGTAAGATGTACGTGAGCCATTGGTTCCCCTTTCAGTTTTTGGTTGGACACAAAACCATTATACAGAAAGCGAGCCCTTGGCTCTTTCATTCTCCTGAATTTACACCAACTATACGGACACTATCTACCTTACCTGACAAAAATACAATTGTGTTGTGTATGAAGATACAATTCGTCATGCAGAAATTGTACCTTCTCTGACAAAAGTATAATGTCGGTCCTTTCTGCCCCGGCCTCTTGAGTTTGCCTCGTGCGAACTACACTAAATGAGGAGGAGGGAATCTGCTGAGACTGGCCGGAGACATTCATGGATGTGCTGCTTGATTGGCTGTTGGAAGGTCCTGCGTGGATACGGTACCGAGCGCTGGTGGACCTGGCGCACGAGCCGGAATCGTCACCTGCTGGTCAGGTTGCCCACCACGAGATGCTGGCGGACCCGCAGGTGGTCGGAATCGTGCAGGAGCTGCAGGGATGGCCGGGAATTGTCCTCAATAGCCACAAGTCGGCCGGTCAACTGTATCACAAGCTCAAGTTCCTGGCAGACATCGGTGTTCGCGTGGACGACCCAGGCATGCGCCATGTCGCGGACCTGGTCATGGCGCATCAGTCGGAGCAGGGACCGTTCCAGTTGTCCATGGCTGTGTCCGTGGCGCACGGCGGAACTGGACATGAGGATCACGGATGGGCACTATGTGACGCCCCGGTCATTGTCGGCACGCTCTGCGAGCTGGGGCTGTCCGGTGACCCTGCAGTGCGCCGTGCTGTCGACTCCATCGCGGGGCTGGCGCGAGACAATGGGTGGCCGTGTGCCGTATCACCAGAATTGAAGGGATTTCGTGGCCCTGGGCGCAAGGCGGACCCCTGTCCATATGCGACGCTTGCGTGTGTCGAGATGGAACTGGCGGCAGGTATTCCCCACGAGCCACAGACACGGGCCGGGGCTGAGGCATTGCTGACGCAGTGGTCGGATCGGCACGTGTCGCATCCCTACATGTTCTACATGGGGACCGACTTCTGCAGGCTCAAGTCTCCGTTTATATGGTATGACATCCTTCACGTGGCGGACGCCCTGTCGCGGCTGCCATGGCTCCGGCAGGACCCACGGCTGCAGGACATGGTGAGCGTGATGATGGAACAGGTCGGAGCTGACGGGCGGGCGACGCCGGGATCGGTGTGGATGGCCTGGAAGGACTGGGAATTCGGTCAGAAGAAGGCACCGTCGCGCTGGGTCACGCTCCTGGTCGAGCGTGTGCAACAGCGCACGAGCAGCTGACGGAGGAGTCAGATATGGAAACGATCGATCTTCGCAAGCAGATGAAAGACCAGTGGAACCCGCCGGTGGGCAAGGTCGTTCTGGTCACTGTACCGGCCATGCCGTATCTGACGATCGAAGGGGTCGGCAACCCCAACAGGTCGAAGGCCTTCCAGGAGGCTATCCAGGCATTGTACTCGGCGGCCTACACCATGAAGTTCGGAGCCAAAACCGCGGGCGTCGCCAACTGGAAGGTAATGCCGATGGAGGCGCTTTGGTGGACGACGTCTGGCAGGGATGTGTTCGATGCGGACTTCGAAGGGAAAGGCGGAGAGGACATCGCGTGGAAGGCACTGTTGATGCAGCCGACAGTCGTCTCCGCGGAGATGCTGGAGCAGGCGAAGGCGGAGGTCGTCCGGAAGAAGAAGGACGTGCCCGCTCTCGGCCGGCTGCGACTGGAGATGTGGGCTGAAGGATTGTGTGTGCAGACGATGTATGTGGGGCCGTACGACGGAGAACGTCCCACCATCGAGATGATGCATGCGTGGACGGCGACCAACGGCTACCGCGTGCGAGGGCGGCATCATGAACTCTACATCGGTGATCCTAACCGTTCGGCGCCGGAGAAGTTGAAGACCATTCTGCGACAGCCTGTAGAGAAGGTTCAGTAGCAGCCGGGGGAACATCGTGTTTGCTACGCACAGGGGACCACCTGGAAACCGCCGTGTCGTGCGCGGCGTCACGGTCCGGTTCCGGCACAGGCGTGGGGTTCAGACCATGTACTGGAAACGGCGAAGGTCGCTCCTTCCACAAGCCTCACCGGTTAGAGTTCGATCGTCACCGTCCTGCCGACCGGGTCCCACGTGACGACGCAACCCAGGTTCTCCGCGACGAAGCGAAGGGG
>JBAQYC010000350.1:0-2324 GCA_049299835.1 Candidatus Cryosericum sp.
TCTTTACTTCGTGGCCGGTGACGGCCGTCAGGTCGTCGAGCGGCGCACACTTCCGACCGGGATGACCCGTTCCCAGCTTGCGTTTCAAACGACACGCGCTCTCATGGAAGGGCCGACACATCCCAGCCTCGTGAGCTCGCTACCTGAGCTGGATGTCCTCCGAGGGGTAACCGTATCGGGCAGAACAGCGTCGGTCGATTTCACTGAGGACGTCCTCAAGCTGAGCATGGGGGCCGAGGACGAGGAGCGGGCCAAGAACTCACTGGTCCTTACGCTCACCAGACTTGCAGGAGTCAGTCGTGTACGCCTCCTGGTGGGAGGACACAGTGTTCAGGGACTGTTTGGACACGTTGACGCCGCAGATCCACTCTTCAGGCTGGATGGGCGCCTGGAAGCAGGTACGGCTCTCGCAGTCTACAGCCTGACCGAAGTCGACGGGGATAAGCTCCCTGTATTGAATGTTTATCCACAGAAACAGGCACTCATGGGGCGCAATGTCATGATCTCGAAGTCGATCGCCCAGCTGGGGAGCCCGCCCGCAGGTGACACCTCACTCATCCCGCACGGCATCCAGGTCACATCCATGGTTCTGGAAGCCAACACCGGGATGCTGCGCCTGTCTATTGCCATGACCCCTCTCCCCGGCGACCGGTCAGCCGAAGAGCTGATGGTTGATCAGCTGCGGTTGAGCCTTACTGAGGTCCCGTCCATCACGTCGCTGCAGGTGGGAGTCAACGGGTCTGTTGCTTTTCTGCCGGGGGGCTACTATATAGGCAAGCCATTCTCGCGATAGGAGGAAGAGCATGACGACAGACAGGACCGAATTCCGGCTGCTGGCCGGCGCTTTGGCGGCTCCCCATCATCTTGAGAAGCTCCAGAAGCTGGGTATGAGTTCTTCGCTGTTTGAAGACGGTGACCTCAAGGCTGTCTTTGACGCGTTTCAGTGGTACTGCTCCAACCACAAGAATGAGGGTGGCAAGATCGACCTTCCACTGTTCACAGCGTATCTGACCGAAGAACGCCACGTGACGCCGGCCGTTGCCACGCTCGTGAGTAAGCTGACGGACGCCGGTGGCGAGGAAATGACGACGCTGGTCGAGATGCTGGACCGGCTGAAGACACGTGCCGCCCGTCGGAAACTGCGTATGATCTCCGACAGTATCAACAGCTTCACCGATGCTGAGAAACAGGGCCGACGTGTGGAGGACTTCGCCGCCGAGATCTCCGAACAGCTTCGCCAGGTGGCGCGGCTCTCGTCCCAGAGCAGGCAGGAGCCGATCCGTGACGAGTTGCTGCGATACGTCGAGGAGGTCCGCACCCGGGATATGGGACATTCCTCGATCCTTGGCATGAGCATTGCCCCATATGACAACCTTAATACAGCGATCTCAGGCCTGCGCCCCGGCTTCTATTACGCACTCGGCGGTGCTCCGAGGCGTGGCAAGACCAACCTCATGCTGCGAATGGCCACGCTCGTTGCGCGCAACGAGAAGGTTCCGGTTCTGTATTACTCCTACGAACAGACAAAGCGCGTCCTCCTGACCCGCGTCCTGTCACAGGAATCGCTCATCAACCCACTGGTCCTTCAGAAGGGAGACATCAGGAACAAGGCTGAGCTCGTCACCCGGTTCAACAAGGGGATCAAGGAGACGTCAGCCTACATGGACAATTTCTACCTCTTTGAGGGTGACCGTCAGGACACGGTCGAGCACATCCGCAGTGTCGCATATGGTATCATGGACTCTCACCACGCCGACCGCTGTGCCATCTTCCTGGACTACCTTCAGAAGGTGCCGACCGTCAATCCCTATGCGAGTCTTCAGAAACAGGTCGACGAGGTGTCCGGGCTCATCGCACAGCTTTCCACGGAGCTGCAATCCCCCATTATTGCAGTGTCCTCGTTCGACAAGGACGGCTGCCGCCTCGACAGCGAGACATCAAAGGACCGCCCTACGATGTTCAATTGCACAGGCGGTGGTGACATCGAGTATGATGCGGACGTGGCACTGATCATCGTCAAGGACTACCATGACACCGCCCAGCTGGAAGAGAAGATTGCCAACGCAGTGCGTGAGGGAGGAGTGAACCCTCACCACATTCCTCACTTCGACATCCTCAATCTGTTCATCGACAAGAACCGCGACGCCCCTGAGGGTGGCAACATCATTGTCCAGTTCCTCTTCCTGATCGAAGATAACCAGATGGTGGAACTGGGCTACAAGGATGTCGAAGAGCGCTACTCGTATGCCAAAGCTGGCAAGATCTTCGAATGGCTGCTTGAGCGCGGATACCTCGAGGCGGTCGGCCCGGGCGAGCACTGATTT
>JBAQYC010000351.1:0-4117 GCA_049299835.1 Candidatus Cryosericum sp.
CCACTCGTATTGCAAAGAAATACTCGTGAGGAGAACTCCTCAGAACGCCCCTCAGAAACACCCCTCGCATTGAAGAACGCCTCGCATCTTGGACAAAAGGATGCGAGGGACCAACATACTCGGGGGCATTGAAAAGAAATACTCGGGAGTCTTGAACAGAAGGACTTGGGGGGATGACAGACCAAACGAGGCAATCAGCTTCGATTTCTTGCTATGCAGGTGCCGGCACCTATACTATTGTCCTCTGCAGCGGCAGAGAACTATTCTTCGAGCTGTCCGACCTTCGGGGCAAAACCCATGGCAGCCAGCCACAGGGTATGGCGGGAAACGGCCGTGCCTCCCACTATGGAAAGGAGAAGACATGAACGAACGCGCGAAAGAACCAATGGATGAGTATGCTCATCCGGCAATGCATGCGTGTGGCCAGCGTGCAAAACAGACCCCCTTCAAGCTGACCTACGCGACCATGTTTGACTCTCCGCCAGAACTTCACAAGGGGTTCGAGAATGCCCTCGAAGTTCTGACGCCGACATTCGGGACAGTGTACCCGATGCTGTGGGGCGGAGGGTCGCACTACAGTACGGACGTGTTCGAAGATCGCTCGCCCACAGACGGAAAGCTCCTCGGGTACTTTCAGAAAGGAACGGAGCAGGACGCGACTGATGCTTTGGCAGCTGCCCGCACAGCGGCTCCGCTCTGGGCTGCGACTCCCTGGCAGGAACGTGTGCGTATCGTGCGAACAGCAGCCGATCTGCTTGAGGAACGTGTGTTCACGCTCGGGGTCATCCTGTCGCTCGAAGTCGGCAAGAACCGCATGGAAAGCCTGGGTGATGGTGCCGAGGCTGTCGAGATGATTCGTTACGCGTGCAGCCAGATGGAGCAGGCCAATGGGTACGTTCAACCGATGGGGTCCGACCCACTGCATGGCTACCGGGGCACCAACGTGTCCATGCTCCGGCCATACGGCGTGTGGGTCGTCATCAGCCCGTTCAACTTCCCGGCCGCTCTCACCGCAGGTCCTACAGGCGTGGCTCTTGTCGCAGGCAATACCGTCGTCATCAAGCCGGCCACCGATACGCCGTGGGGACCGTGGTTCATCACCAGGACGCTGCTGGATGCGGGAGTGCCGGCAGGTGTCGTCAATTTTGTGACAGGTCCAGGCTCCACTCTCGGTGCAGCGCTCACTGACAGCCCGCAGGTCGACGGACTCACGTTCACGGGATCATATGATATCGGGATGGGCATCTACCACTCGTTCGCAAATGGGAAATGGCCCAGACCGCTCATCCTCGAGATGGGAGGGAAAAACGCAACGATCGTCTCCCGTCATGCAAATCTGGACGACGCTGCTACAGGGATCGTGCGCAGTGCCTTTGGACTGCAGGGACAGAAGTGCTCCGCCTGCTCACGCGTGCTGGTTGAGGATGACATCTACGACGAAGTCGTGAACCGCATCGCAGAGAAAACGATGCGACTGGTTATTGGGAACCCTGTTGAAACCGCCGTTGCGTGCGGCCCCGTCATTAACCGCAAGGCGCAGCAGGACTATGTCGCTTACTGTGGAGAACTGCAAGCGGCCGGCCGGATCGTCTGCGGCGGCAAGATCCTGCAGGATGCACCGTTCGACCACGGTTTCTTCTGTGCACCCACGGTCGTGGCAGACGTCCCGTTCACACACCCCTTATGGAGCAGGGAGATGTTCCTGCCCATCACCATGATCGGACGCGTTTCGTCGCTTGACGAAGCCATGGAGATCTCCAACAATGTCGAGTACGGGCTGACTGCCGGTTTCTACGGGAACAGGGAGGAAGTCGGCTGGTTCTTCGATCACATCCAGGCGGGCGTCACCTATGTCAATCGCCCACAGGGAGCCACAACAGGAGCCTGGCCGGGATTCCAGCCGTTCGGCGGATGGAAAGCTTCGGGTTCCACCGGCAAAAATTCGGGCGGTGTCTACTATCTTCCTCTCTACATGCACGAACAGATACAGGTGACAGTCGAGAAAGCTGACTGACAGTTGGCTTCAACGTCAGAGGAAGCTGAGGCAGCGTACTGCCTCAGCTTCCTTCGCTGTCCCGTTTCTTGCTGTACACGTTTCGCCGCCTATACTGTTGTTCTCTGCGATTCTGTCACGGAGAACGATTCTTCGAGCTGTCCGACCTTTGGCAATAGCCATGGCGTACAGCCGGCAGGGTATGGCGGGAAACGGCCATGCCTCCCATTGTGGAAAGGAGAAACAATGAAACGAGGTCTGTCACGTCTGCTGGTCCGTCGCGTCCTTGCGACGGCGCTCATCCTTGCGTTCGTGTCCATGGCATCCGCCCTGCCGGTGCATGCCGCATCACTCTCCGACATTGTCGGACGTCCCGACCAGGCGATCATCGAGCGAGTTGTCGCCAAAGGGTTCATGAAGGGATACCCAGACGGAACGTTCCGTCCCAACGCTCCGGTCAGCCGTGCCGAGTTCATCGTGTCTCTTGCGCGCTCGGCTGGACTCGACCCCGTGCAGTCGCCTGCGAAGATCCTCAAAGACCTGCCCACCAGCAATTGGGCGGCTCCTCTTGTCTACGCCGCCATGGCCAAAGGCTGGATCTCCGGATACCCGGACGGGACGTTCCGTCCGACAGCCGACATCACCCGTGAGGAGTCGATGTCCATCGTCGCACAGCGCATGGGTTTTGAGATCCGCGGCATGGCGACGCATACGGTCCTGGACAAGGTCGCAGGCTCCGAGGACCTTTCGCAGTGGGCCCGGACGGCTGCGGCGGCGTGCGTGCAGGAAGGCATGGTCACCAGTATCACCAAACCGACCACTGCCATCACGCGCGCTCAGACTGCCGCTTACTTCCCCGCCATCCTGGATTACAAGGCGCCGGAGACACAGTCGATGATCCTCGCCACGACAACCTCCACCTTCGACTCCGGACTGTTGACCTTCCTTGTCCCCATTTTCGAGAAGTCCAACCATGTCAAGGTCAAGATCATCTCCGTCGGCACCGGTCAGGCGATCACGACAGGGCGCAAAGGCGACGCAGACATCCTGCTAGTTCACGCGCGCGCGCAGGAAGACCTGTTCATGGCTGACGGCTTCGGCCTCTTCCGCAAAGACGTCATGTACAACGACTTCATCATCATCGGACCGGCCAGCGACCCTGCAAAGATCAAGGGCATGACCGACGCGACTGCCGCGTTCAGGAAGCTCGCTTCCTCTGGTTCGACCTTCATCAGTCGTGGTGACAAGTCGGGCACGAACACCAAGGAACTCGACATCTGGAAGGCAGCGGGTATTACGCCTGCCGGAAAGTCCTGGTATCTCAACGCCGGCCAGGGCATGGGTGAAGTCCTCATGATGACCGACCAGAAACAAGCGTACACGCTGACCGACCGCGCCACATACCTCGCCTACCAGAACGGTGGCAAGATCGACCTGCCGATCCTCGTCCAGGGCTCCCAGGGACTGCTCAATCCCTACGGCCTCATGCCCGTGAACCCCGCCAAGTATCCGACCGTCAAGGTGGACCTCGCTGTTCGATTTGCCGATTTCATGACCGGTCTTCCCGGCCAGGAACTCATCAAGAGCTTCGGCGTGGAGCAATACGGGCAGACTCTCTTCTATCCAGATTCTACCGAGTGGAAAGCCACCCGCAGCCTCGACATTGTGCTGCCCACTGGCAAGGAAGTCACGTACCATCTCAGTGATGTCCGCAAGTTCCCGGTGACAACCGTCAAGGTCTACCCGCAGAATAACCAGTCACTGACACCGGTTCCTTATGGCGGTGTTGCACTCATTGACATCCTGAAGACTATCTCGCCCGATCTCGCGTCGGCCAGGCGCCTTACCGTCATCGCTACAGCTACGGACGGCAGTCACGTGACGCTGGATTACGACGACATCTACAATACGCGCACAGGTACGAAGATCACGGTTGTGTACCTCAAGAACGGGACAACACTCTCGACCGACGACGGCTTCATGGCACTCATGACCACGAAGGGCGCATTCCTGGTCAGCAGTATCAAGTACGTGTACCGGCTCGAGATCCACAAGTAGCATGAACACGACGCGGAGGGACACGAATGGGTGACATCGGCCGGGGCTTCGTCCAGGCCGTACGGC
>JBAQYC010000352.1:0-6345 GCA_049299835.1 Candidatus Cryosericum sp.
GTACAATCCATGTCCTTGTTCGTCTCCCCCGCGGCGGCGGGGGTCCACCCGTCAGATGCAACATGCTTGGGGAGAAGTACCCTTCACATTGAACGAGCTTGCCCGGCGTATCATATCTGGGTACACGGGAGAACCAGCGGGGCGGACGTGGTGGTTCATCTGTACCACCAAGCGTCGATTTACCAGCTGACCCCAAAGGAGTTAGAGTAATGGCACAGCAGTTCTACAAGAAGATATACTCGCTTTCGGAAGGATATGTCATCCTCCATCAGGCGTTGAGAACCATGCCCCATCTGGCTAAGAGCAGGCGGCGCGGCGAAATGAGCAGTGAGTTCATCGAGAGGATCATGCTGGCGGTGACCGAGGTCAACGGCTGCGAGGTGTGCTCCTATGGGCACACCAAAATGGCGCTGGAGCAGGGAATGAGCAGCGAGGAGATCCAGAAGCTGCTGACCGGTGCCACTGATAGCATCCCCACTGATGAAGTGAAGGCGGTGTTGTTTGCCCAGCACTATGCGGACACGAGAGGTCACCCCTCGGCTGCATCCTGGCAGCAGATCGTCGATACCTATGGAACATCGAAGGCGCTCGGCATCCTGGGTGCAACACGCGCCATCATGTTCGGAAACGCCTATGGCATACCGCTCAGCGCATTCCGAAATCGCCTGCTGGGCCGGCCCATCAAGAAGAGCAGCCTTCCATACGAAATCGGCATGATGCTCAGCGCCATCGTGTTCCTGCCTGTTTCGGCGGTGCAGGCACTCGTCTCCAGCCTGTTGAGGGTTCCAATCATCCAGGCTACCTGATGACTGCCGCCTTTGGCGGCGCGTGCTCATTGCCCCTTCAGTGGTACATTAGAAAAGTGGAGTCAGACACCTTGGGTAATGTCGTTTATCAGGAGGCTGTTCCCCTTGGTCCTGGGCTCAGCAGATGGCTCACGATACGCACAATGACGTCCTTCTCGTCGGACTTGCTCTCGGCGATCAACAGTGTGGTTGCCACCAGGGCAGCATCTGAGAACCGGCGCTCGCCGGAAGTGTTGTACAGTGCATTGTTCTTGTCGAGAAACCAGAGGAACAGTGCTGCCGCTATGCGTTTGTTGCCGTCCAGAAACGCGTGGTTCTTCACCACGAAGTATAGCAGGTTGGCGGCTTTCGCCTCGACGCCAGGGTAGAGGTCATTGCCGCCCCATGTTTGCATGACTGCACCCAGCGCGCTCTGAAGACTGTTGTCCTTCTCGCGTCCAAACAGGTCCGAACTGCCAAATCTGCCGCGCAGATGTTCCACGATGCGCATCGCCTCGTCATAGCCCAGCGCATGGGTCACGGTGGTACCAGCACCAGGAGCTGCCACACGCTGATAATCGTAATCGTCCAGCAGGTCGAGCGCAGCACTGTATTGCCCGACGACGCGTAGTAGTGCCGTTGCCTCGTCCCCGGACAGCTCCCGCCGGTTTGTCACATCGGCGATCAGACGGATGGCCTGATTCAGCTCCTTCAGACGCTGCTGGTTAGCAGTATAGCCCTTGATGAGATGGTCGCGCAGAACATTCGTTGCCCAGACACGGAACTGTGTGGCCACACGCGACTTGACCCGATAGCCAACTGCGATGATGGTGTCGAGGTTGTAGAAAGCCACTGGTCGATCAGCTCCAGCAATGTGCATTTTTTGCACATTGCTTTCCTGATCAAGCTCACCAGTGCCAAAGATGTTCTTCAGATGCTTGCTAAGCACACTGCGCTCCGTGTCGAACAGAAGCGCCATCTGTTGCTGACTCAGCCAAATCGAATCACGCTCCAGCCGGACGTCCAATTGCACTGTGCCGTCAGGAGCCGTATACAGGACGATGTCGCCACCCGGTACGTCAGGGCGTGCGTTCAGTCTCTTCTTGCTGCTTTCAGTGTTTGGCATGATCCTCTTCTCCCTCTCCGCTGCCCAGTCCCCCGGGTCGCTGGCATGGCACCTTCGGTCTGGCACGATGCTTGGCCCATGCGCTTTCATAGTCTAGGCAGTATTGACGCCCGAGGCAAATGCGCTGTCCAGACGGGCCAACAGCACCACTGAAACTCACCTGCCAAGACAAGACTGGATTCCCACCTGCGCGAGAAGGACAACGGGCTAGAGGTCACGCTTGGCAGGGAGCGCAACGGTTGCATGAGCAGCTGATCCAAAAAGAGGTAGATTGGTCAAGGAGGTGAGATCATGACGTTTACAACGTTGTTCATGGCGCACGTGCCCGATGCAGACCCCGAGAGGGATGCCTGCATGCTTGGGACGGAGATGTACAAACTCTACGTACGACTGGTCAAGGGCCAGGCTCAGGCGCTAGACGTCTGCAGGAAGCTGGTCAAGGCGGAGGGCATTCAATCAATCATCCTGTGCCCGGGCTTCACACACAAGGATATCGCGGAGATTCAGGAGCTGGTAGGGCCCGACGTTGGTATCACGGTCGCGCGGGGTGACGGTCCAAGCGGCAGGGTTGCTCAGGAGGCAATGAAGAAGGCAGGCTGGTTCTAGACGCTGAAGCATGCGCATGCAGGCTCCCCGTGCGTCACGGACTAGCGTTCGTACGCCTCGGCGCTGGGCACACCGTCCGCCAGGTCCTGCAGGACAGAGGTTGCCGTACGGGCCGGAAACCGGCCCGTAGTCTTGTCCTCTCCTGTCGACTTCCCTCTTGACATTGTCTTCGTTTTGCTCCATTATTACGAAAGAAGTTTCATAAAAGTGGAGCAGAAGATGGATCGCTTAATTGTGCAGAAGGCGCTTGCACAAATGCCGTATGTCACCAAGCAGAACCTCGGCGTGCTTCTCGATGTCTCTGCCGCAACCCTCAATTACCGCGTGCAGCGTATGAAGCAAACAGGCGAACTCACCCCGCTGCGGGCAGGGCTCTATGTTCCCGCTCAGTCATGGCAGGCAGCCGGTATGATACCAAACGGGAAGGAGCAACTGCTGGAATATCTGTCGGGTATCGTGCGCTTCCCGTCGTACATTTCGCTGGAGTACGTTCTCGAACGGGCGGGTCTGATACCGGAGTCTCCCTTCGCGATTACCTGCGTGACCCAGAAGACGCCTCGTATCTACAAAACGCCAATTGGCACTTTTGCCTACCGCCAGATCCGCCGTCCAGAGCTGTTTACTGGATATGGCATCGTGAAGTATCGCGGACTCACGGTGGCTATTGCTCCACCAGCCAAAGCCCTGTTTGATGCCCTGTACTTGCGACCGCTCAAGACTGCTCGAGAGATGAAAGCGTATCTTCTTGAGACGGGCCGGCTCAACTGGGATGCGCTTGTCCCCGGCGAACGCCGCCGATTCGCGGCACTCGTTCGCTCGACGAACGTTCCCAAGATGGAGCACATCCTGACTGTTCTTCAGAAGGAGAACATCCTATGATCGAAGAACGTCTCTCTGAGATCATTGCTACCAATGCAGACCTCGACCCGCTTGTGCTGCGGACGAAGTTGAAAGAAGCGCTGCAGGAGTACGTCCTGGAATTCGTCTACAATCATCCGGCATATCGCGCCTTCCTGTTTACGGGCGGAACGTGCCTGCGTCTCCTGTATGGTCTGCCCAGATTATCCGAGGATCTTGATTTCGACGTCGATGGAACAGTCGACATTCAGGCCTTTGCTGACGATATTCAGGCATATGTCCAGCGCTCCTTGCACTACAGTACCATGCAGACCAAGGTGAGCGGAAACGGGATGTCCGTCGTTCTGAAGTTCCCCTTCCTCAGGCAGCTCGGACTGGCTCGCAGCTCATCCGACTCTTCCACACTGTTTCTCCGTTGCGATCTGGCGCTTGAACAGGTCGGCCTGTACGGCGACCAGAGGGCTCCGATCAGCACACCGAGAAGCATGTTCTTCGTCCGTGCCTACGATCTGCCGACGCTGTTTGGCAACAAGCTGGCCGCCTTCATCGGACGGCTGTACCAGAAGGGAGCGACGCAGACGGTCGCCTTCAAGGGCCGTGACGTGTTCGACCTCGTCTGGTTCCTGCAAGAGTCACAGCGTCAGAACTGGCGCCTCGTGCCCAACTGGCCTCGCGTTCTGGCCCTGCTCAAGGCTGAGACGCCGGGCGACGTCCTGCGAGACGCTGCCACAAAAGCCGCAGCGCTGAAGCCCGCTGAAGTTGCAGTGGACCTGCGACCCTTCATTGAGGATCAACACATGCTTGAGGCACTCATTGCCAACCTGCCGGAAGTGCTGCCGGCACAACTGGCGGAACTTGCCAGACACACAGCATAGTTGCGCTCCGGGACAACAGACTCTCCCACACCTGAATCCCATTTGCACAGGGGATGGTGCAGCACCAGTTTCCTGGACTTCGTACGCCTCGGCGCTGACCACGCTGTCTGCCAGGTCCAGCAGGACAGAGGTTGCTGTACGGGCCGGTTTCGGGCCCGCGATACTTCGCGGGTTCACGAGCAGGATGCCCTCCTGCCTCTCAATGAGGCGGCGGTGCGCATGGCCGGCGAGCACGACGGCGGCAAGCTTCCTGTGTCCGGTACCAGCAGGAATTCCATGCCGACCTTCGTGCTGTAGCAGTGACCGTGGGGCATGAAGATCCGCTTGCCTGGGATCCGCAGAACGCACTCCATCGGGAAGAGCTCGCCCAGATCACAGTTACCGCTTACCGCATCGAAGTTGATCGCGGGGAACGCCGTCGCGAAAACGGCCACGTCCGCCTGTCTATCTCCGACTAGCGCGTCGCAGACGGCAGAGTGTACCCCGGCATCGCTGGACTCCTGTCTCCGCCTGAAGCGCCCCTCAAAGACACCCCTCGCTACGAGGAATCATGCTCGGGGCATGGCACAAAAGTGCTCAAAGGGACTGACAGATCAACTTGTCGGCCCGGCTATGTCCGTGGAATGCGGTACTTCTCCTGGAAGGCATCAAGGATGCCGAGGAACTGCCGGGTCAGACGGTCACGCACTTCATTGGCGATGTCAACAGGGACACCACCGTACAAGGTCTCGGCAACAGAGCCGGCGATGGCGGCCTGTGTATCAGCATCACCACCAAGGGCGACCGCGCGGCGGATCGTGTCCTCGAAGGACGTGCCCGTGAGCGCACAGATGAGCGCCTCGGGGACCGAGCGCTGACAGGTCTCGTCGAACGTGCAGGATGGCTGAATGTCCTCGCAGGTACGATGCAGATTATACCCGAACCGGGTCTCCAGAGCATCGCGGATCTCTCCCTGACCGGCCCCCTGGCGGGCAAGGAAGATGGCAGCCGCTGTTGCCTGCGCCCCTTTGATGCCCTCGGGGTGGTTGTGGGTCACCTCAGCGGACCGTTGCGCCTCTGCCATAGTCTCTTCCAGCGTGTTGAACGCCCAACCGACGGGGCTCACCCGCATGGCCGAACCGTTGCCAAAACTGTTGTAGGGGCCGCTGCCTGGTGTCGTGAACCAGCGTACAAACATGCCGCCGAAGCCCGCGTCCGGGTGTTCCAGTGCGAATGCGCGCAGTGTTTCGTCATATGGACGACCGGTCAGCAGTGTCTGCGCCACGGCCATCGTCAGGACCGTGTCGTCCGTCCACTCTGACCCTGCGCTGAACAACGGGAACTCCATCCTCTTGATGGGATGAAACTCATAGACTGAACCGATGATGTCTCCTGCAATTGCTCCCAGCATCTGTTCCCTCCAGAGGTCGGGGCAGTATCGAGCTACTTCTTGGCCATCATCGACATGATTGCCTGCAGCACTGTGCCAACGATGACCCCTGAAGAATCCTTGCGGTAGTTCTGGGACGTGCCGCTGCCACCCGTGAAGGCTTGCACCAGCGCTCCGAGTCCAGCGCCGGAACCGGTCGACTGTCCCGACCCCATGAGCGCACTGATGATGCCCATGATCCCGCCCATGCCGCTGCTGGGCTTGGGGGCCGCCTGCGTCTGCTGTCCACCCAGGAGACCACCGAGCAACGAGCTCAGGTCACCTGTCGACTGTGCGGGCTGCTGGACCTGCTGCTGTTGAACGGCTCCCAACAAGCCACCGAGAAGGCCACCGAGACCAGTTGTCTGCTTCGCTGCGGATGCCTCAGCCTGCTCAGCCTGCCGTTCCTGCTCCCCGCCCATAAGGGTCTGAAGAAGCTCCAGAGTACCTGACGGGGTCATGGTCGTGCCTCTTGCCGTGTTTGCAGCCTGCTGCAGGTTCTGTGCGTACAGGCGCGCTGAACCGCTGGTACCCTTCTGCCTGAGCTGCTGCGCAGCATACGAGAGGGCATCACTGTTGGTTGCCCCTTGCTTCTCCCTCAGGGCATCGGTGATGATCTGGAACGTCCTCACCATATTGGTGCCATGGTCGTGGTTGTACTCGTCCCCCTGATTGAGGGAGTCTTCG
>JBAQYC010000353.1:0-4902 GCA_049299835.1 Candidatus Cryosericum sp.
TCCGCCACAAGCAGTGGCGGCTCTTCCTCAAGTGTACCGTCTGCGAAGGAATAATACAGCATGGCTTCTCTGCAGGGCGGTGCGAGCTTGTTCTTCATCACCCGGACCCGGACACCGTACGCATCGACCTCGCCCTCGTGCCGTCGCAGCCCCTCGTGCGTCAGCTTCAGCCGCAGCGAGGCGAAGTAGGCGGGAGCGCTCCCTCCGATCGATGCGGTCGCATCGGGCGCAGCCATCAGGTATCCTCTGCTGAGGAGGAGAAGCACGGCCTTGCGCCGTGCGACGAGCGGCGTCAGCTTCCGCAGGGCACGCCCCACCAGCTCCGCCCGCGCCACATTGATCGGGAGTCCCCTGGAGACGCCGGCGGGATGCATGGCGATGGCCGAATCCAGGACAAGCAGGTCGATCGGGATGTGCGTCAGACATGCAGCGGCAAGATCGACAGCTTCCTCGGCCGTCGCAGGCACCGTGGCCAGGACGTCGTGCAAGCTGGGCTCGTCCATGTGTACCTTGAACCCCAGGCTGTGTTCGAGGTCGATCCACAACACCAGCAGGCCGGCGTTGGCAGCAATCCTGCACGAAGCCATCGCGAGGGCGGTCTTGCCCGCGCTGCTTTCGCCGAAGATCTCGGTCATGCGGCCGCGCGGATAGCCGCCGATGCCCGTGGCCTGGTCGATGGAGGCGAACCCCGTCGTGACGACGCCGATATCTGTTCGCATGACGGCTCCCGCTTCAGACATAGGCGGGAACAGGAGTGGTGTCCCGGGAGGCGTCGAAGCGCAGCCGTTCGACCCGTGTGATGACCATAGTGGGACTTCCTTCCATATTCTGGATCGTTCCGAATGCCCGCATCATATGACTCTGCTTCAGGACGGCGGCATACCTCCGCTGGGCGTCCTGGAACATGACCCCCTCGATCATGCCCTGCTCGTCTTCCAGGGTCACGAAGAAGACACGTTTCCCCGAGTGAGTCGGCGGTGTCTGCAGGCGGATGACGATACCCCGCACCCAGGCAAGGGAGCCGTCAGGGGCCGCCTTGAGCTGGCTGCTGTGGAGCAGAGGAGCCTGGAGCTGGCTCAGGGTCGGCGGGTCGAGAGCCTCCACGGCACAAAGGTCCAGCAGCCGTGCCATGCTCACAGAGACGGGATACCCGATCCCCGCTGTTTCCCCGAGGATGGCCGCAACGTCGGGACCCTCTGCCGACTCCGTGACGCGGGCAACCGTCTGGACGTCCAGCCCCAGGTCCTCGGCGACGGCAGCGGGTGTTCCGAAGTCGTCGAACGCCCCTGCGAATACGAGGTGCTGCAGGGCACGGCGGTTGACCCGGACACGGTCCTGGAAGTCCTGAAGTGAATCAAAAGGGTTCTCCTCCCGGGCCGTGACAATGGCAGCCGCATCCTTCCGGGGCAGGATGGTGAACGTGTTGAGGCCGAGGACCAGCGTCCGCCCGTGGGCAAGCGTACGGCAGGCGCTGCGCAGGATGGAGGGTTTCTGGATCTCCACGCCGCACCGTCTGGCCTCGTCGAGGAGCACCGGTGCAGGGTAGAAGCCGACAGGGAGTGCGTTCATGAGGCCGGCGAAGTAATAGGCGGGCCAGTGAGTCTTCAAGTATGCCGTGCGCCACCCAAGAAGACTGAACGACGCTGCGTGTCCCCGGCAGAAGCCATAAGCGGCAAAGGCCTTCAACTGCTCGAAAATGCGTTTGGCAGCGTCGGGGTCGGTTCCCTTCGCCCCCGCCCGTTCCAGGAACAGGCGCTCGAAGTTCTCGAGCTCCCGTTTGGGTGTCTTCTCCGTCATGGCACGGCGCAGCACATCCGCCTCTGCGAATGAGAGGTCGGCGACGGCGTTCGCTACCTGGAGTACCTGCTCCTGCCAGACGATGACCCCGCACGTGTCCCGCAGCACAGGTTCGAGCCGCGGGTCGTCGTAGGCGACGGGCTCCTTCCCATTTCTGCGCGCCAGGAACAGCCGGTCCAGGTGCAGCTTCATGGGCCCCGGGCGGAAGAGGGAGACGGTGATGGCAAGATCGGTGGGACAGGTCGGCTGCAGCTTCAATAACAGCGAGCGTTCGCCGGGGCTTTCCAATTGGAAGACGCCGATGGTCCGCGCAGCCCGGATCGTCCGGTAGGTCGGCTCGTCATCCAGGGGGATGGTACTGAGCGTCAGGCCGTCCCCCGTGTCCGCCCGGATCATGGCGGTGGCGTCGACGGCGGCGGAGAGGGTGCGCAGCCCCAGGAGGTCCATCTTGACGAGCCCGAGGCGTTCGACATCGTCCTTGTCATACTGGGTGATGAGACATCCTGTATCCGACGGCTGCAATGGAACGAGGTCGGTCAAAGGAAAAGGGGCGATGATCACGCCCGCAAGGTGGGTCGACAGGCCATGAGGCAATCCCATGATGCGCTCGGCGAGCGACACCCAGCGCTCGATGGCGCCGTAGGGGAAGGAGGAGAGCTCCGGGAGCCCGGCGATCGTTTCATGGAGGCTGCGGCCCGCGTGCCACGGCAGCATCCTCGTCGCTTCGTCGATCTCCTCGGGCGAGTATCCGAGTGCCTTGCCGACACTGCGGAACGCTCCCCGGATGTTGTAGGTGTTGACGTTGGCCACCCGGCAGACACGGTCCTCGCCGTAGGTACGCACAAGTTCGGCGATGAGCTCGTCCCTGCGAAAGGCGTCGAAGTCGATATCGACGTCGGGCAGTGACTTCCGTCCCTCATTGAGGAACCGCTCGAACAGGAGGCCGTTGGCGATGGGGTCCACCTGGGTGGCGTCCAGGCAGTAACAGACGATGGAGTTGGCGCCCGATCCCCTGCCCGTGTACGTAATGCCTTTCCGTCGTGCCATCTCGACGATGTCGCGCACGATGAGGAAGTACGCCTCAAGGCGGAGGCGCTCAATGACATTCAGTTCGTGGTCAAGTCGTTCCTGCACCTCCTGCGTCACCGTGCCGTACTTCTCTTGCGCGCCCGCCCAGGCAACCTCACGCAGGCTCCGGCTTCCGGCGAAGATCGGTGCCGGGGTCTTGAAGGTGTCCATGGGGAGGTCGACCCTGCACAGGTCCGCGATGCGTCCGCTGTTGTCGAGGGGCTCCAGCCAGTCCGCAAAGAGCTCCCGCATCTCCTCGTCGCTGCGGAACCAGCTTTCGGCATTCGCCCAGGTATGACGGCACCGTGCATCCATGTCCTCGAGGTCGCCGATGGCAACCAGCATCTCCCGCACCTCCGCATCGGCACGCACAAGGTGCGTCACCCCACCTGTGGCACAGGCGGGGACATCGGTTTTCCGGGACAGCTCCCGATAACGGTACAGCATGCGCTGCGAATCCTCCTGCAGCGGATTCTGGACGTCCAGGTACAGACTCGTGCCGAAGACGGCCCACATCCGCCGGAGCAGTGCCTCGGCCTGCCGTTCCTGCCGTTTCTCAAGCATGCGGTGGATGGCACCCCCGGGAGCGCCGTACAGGGCAATGAGGCCATCGGTGTGCATGCCAAGCTTCTCCAGGGTGACACCGGGATGTTTCCTGTCCTGCTGGGCACATGTCACGAGTCGGCAGAGGCTGCTGTATCCGGCGAGGTCACGAGCGAGGAGCACCACCGCATCATCCTCCTCCGCGTGGATGGTGAGTTCGCACCCCAGGACGGGCGTGATGCCCGCTGCGCGTGCGGCGGTGTAGAAACGGACGGCTCCTGCCAGGGTGTTGGTGTCGGTGATGGCGCACCGCCTGAACCCGAGGTCAGCACATTGCGCAACGAGACGGTCGATGCGGATCGAACTCTGGTGGAAGCTGAACGCCGTATGCAGATGCAGGTGGACGAAGGGCATGGGGTTCCCGTTAATCCATGACGCGGAGCAGGTACCACCGGCGAGATGCGTTGTCCCGCACGACCGTGGCAATCATCTGGTCCGCGCTCATGATGGTGAAATACGTGACGTCGTACGTATGCTGCGAACCATACCGGGAGCGTGACCATTTTTTGAGCACCTGTTCCACCTGCTTGATTTCCCCGCGGAAGACAAATGACGTGAGGATCCCATCCCGCTCGCCAACAGGCGACAATAGAAGACAACGTTGTGCGGCCATGGTTCCTGATGTGAGGAAGTGATTCTTAAGGGTGAACACTGTCGATGTGTTCGCGGACGAGGCCGACGACGGTCCCCAGGATGTGCGTCTCCTCGGTCACCGGAATCGGGTGGTACCGTGGGTTCGCCGGGACGAGGCGGATGCCGTCTTCTCCCTTGTACAGCGTTTTGACGGTTGCCTCATCGCCGAACAGGGCGACCACGATGTCTCCGCTATCGGCATCAGGCTGTGGACACACGATGACGATATCTCCCGGCAGGATCGAAGCGTCGATCATCGAGTCTCCCTTCACGATGAGGCCGAAGTAGTCGTGGCGGCCGGAGGAGGGCGGCGAGAAAAAGATCCATTTCTCGATGTGCTCCTCGGCGAGGATTGGCTTTCCTGCTGCAACTGTGCCCAGGACGGGGATCATGACCGCGGGGGTGGCAGGAGACTTCCTGATCATCTCCAGTGCCTGGAGATATCCCTTGCGTTCCAGCGCCTTGATATGGACGACGGCGCCGTTGATGGATTGGAGGCCAAAATGGCGGCGCACCTCATCCAGCGTCGGGCGGAACCCCGTCTGTCGGGCATACTCCTCAACGTATGCGAGGATTGCTCGTTGCCTTTCTGTCAGCTGCTTCACGGATCGCCTCCAAAACATAGGTACCACTTACATAGGTAAGTGTTACACTAGTCAGGAAAAATGCAACCCATGGTCTGTTTCCGCGAAAGGAAGGCCATGAACGGGGCAACGATCTGTATCAAACAGAAGGAAGCCATGCTTGAAGAGAAATGAGGCGTTTCCAGACAGGTCTTGCGATGGTGGGCCCACCTGGATT
>JBAQYC010000354.1:0-2988 GCA_049299835.1 Candidatus Cryosericum sp.
CCTCGCTCCTGGGCGTGCCCGTCGTTCGCACGTCGGGTGCCGCCGGCAAGGGTCTGGACACCCTGGTCGACGCATGTCTGAGGACGGCGGGCAGACCCCCGGCTGCGCCTTTGATCTACGGCAAGGAAGTCGAGGCCGCCATCCGCACGCTGGAGAAGGAACTGGAGACAATTACTCTGCCAGACGGTCTGGCGCACTACATGCCACGTTTCCTCGCCATCAAGCTCCTGGAGGGAGACACTGAGATCGTGGATCGCTGTGGAGGGTGTGATTCCGTGACCGCAATGGCGGCTGAGCTGGCGCGTGACCTGGAACACATCCACGGAGAATCAGGCGCCAGCATCATGTCCTCGGAACGGTACAGCGCCTGTGCCCGCATTGCCGCTGCATCAGTACGGCGGCCCGAACGACGCGACGACGCGCCTGGCGATCGTCTCGACAAGTTGCTGCTCCATCGCGTTTTCGGGTGGGTAACGCTGGTCGCGGTGATGTTTGCGGTTTTCGGCCTCATCTTCGTTTTGGGAGGCCGACTGTCCTCTGTCCTGGACGCCCTCTTCGGTTCTCTGCAGAAAGCCTTTTTGACTCTCCCCATCACGCCGTGGCTGCGGGATTTCCTGTGGGGCGGCATCATGCAGGGTGTTCTGGCCGGCATGTCCGTCGCCCTTCCTTACATCGTCCCATTCTATATCATCCTGTCGTTCCTGGAGAACTCAGGGTACCTCGCGCGCATGGCTTTTCTGACCGACGCCATCATGCACCACATGGGCCTGCACGGCAAGGCCTTCATGCCCATCATCCTCGGATTCGGGTGCAATGTTCCCGCAGTCCTGGGGACACGAATCATGGAACGCGACCGGGACCGCTTCATCGCCGGCGTGCTCGCCACGCTCGTCCCATGCTCTGCGCGTACTGTCGTCATCCTGGGGCTCGTGGGCGCCTTCATGGGTTTCTGGCCCGCGCTGTCGCTTTACGTCATCAGCCTCGTCATCGTCTTCGTCGTCGGGCGCGCGTTGAACCGGTTCATTCCAGGTACCAATCCCGGGCTCATCATGGAAATGCCCAGACTGAAGTGGCCGCCACTGCGCATCACACTCAAGCAGACATGGTTCAGGCTCAAGGACTTCGTGGTCTTCGCATTCCCCATCATCGCAGCCGGCTCTGTCGTCCTCTACGTCGTCGACAAGCTGGGCTGGCTGATTCCTCTCACGACTTGGGCAGCGCCTTTCACGCAGGGGGTCCTGGGGCTTCCTCCCGTAGCGCTGGTCGTCCTCATCTTCGGCGTCCTGCGGAAGGAGCTCGCACTCATCATGCTGGCCACGCTGATGCACACGCCTCACCTTGGAACGGTCATGACACCTCAACAGATGTACGTCTTTGCTCTGATCGTCATGCTTTACATCCCCTGTGTCAGTACCATCGCGGCGCTGAGACGCGAGTTCGGCAACCGCCGTGCAGCACTTGTCAGCGCGGGCGAGATCGTACTGGCGCTCGCACTTGGCGCCCTGGTCAACTGGGGCTGGAACCTGATCTCACTCATTCGCTAGAAGCGAGCGACAGCGCGTTGCCACTTCACAATACTTTGACAAAACAACTCCACGAGCAATAATGACCGAGGAGAGGTGACGTAATGACACAGGAAAACCTGAGCGAACGGTTGAATCTGTACGAAGCGATGTTCGAACGCAACCCGCGTGACGGGCTGGTCAGTGTCGGCAAGACGTATCTCTACATTCTCTCCGACCGGACGCAGGATGCACTCAAATCCGCACTGGAAGCGTCATTGTCGGTCTCCTCGAAGAGTCTTCGCGTCCAGCTGGCCATTGCGCTCGGATACTACCTCCGCAACAAGCCCGGTGAAGCGCTCATTGAAAGCAGGTATGCACTCAATATCGATCCCGCCGGTCCCCTCTGCCACCTGGTCCACGCGAGCATTCTGCTTGCCCTTCGGCGCGACGACGAAGCCAGACTTGCATTCCTGAAGTGCCTGTCACTCTCCTCCGACAACACGTTCCTCACCGACCTCAGACTCCGCAACCGCAGAGCCATCTGTATCGCACAGGTCAAGAATCCGCTTCTCGCCGCCTACAGCAACCTCAGACTACGGATCCCGGATATGACCGAAGCCGATGCACAGCAGCTGGTCGAGCAGAACCCGACCGACCCCGTGTTGAAGGCACTGTTGGCCTCCCTGCAGCGACGCAGTGGCAAGATCCGGGAAGCTCTCGTCCTCCTGGAGAGTGGCCTGGCAAGCTATGAAGCGTTTCCCGAGAGACTCTATCTGCTGTGGAAAACGTATGACGATCAGCTCGGGAACCATCAGAAGGGGGAAACGTTTGTCCGCCGCCTGCTCGAGGTCGACCCACTCAACGATCGAGCCACTGGCCTCGGCTACTCCAACCTCGATGAGGAGACACTGCGCCATATTTACTTCATCAAGTCTCTCGAAGACCTTCCAGATTCCATCTTCGCCAGAGTCCTGCCGGTGCGGGAATTGGAGAACCTTATTGGAACGACGGATGCAGAAGCTCTGGACATTGCAGCTCTGACACCGTACGAGGAAAAAACCGCTGCCGCTCTCGGGAAAACCTTCTCGCTGCCGGGTATCCCCCAGCAGAATCAGGTTTCTGAACCGGAAATACCTCCTGAGGCTTCTGCTGCGAACACGCCCCCGACGCGAGAGGAACCATCGGCTTCCTCACAGCCCGTAATGGCACACATGGCGAGCATACTGGATCAGGCACAGCTCATCGCGCGCGATTTGCGGCCGACTCCTGCTCCCGCTCCGATGTGCCGTCCGGCGGCCATTTCGGCCGCATCTTCTCCGGAGCAGTCTCGACACCTGCCACTTGTGGAACCTGCCGCAGAATCCACCCCCGTTGCCATCCCTGATGACGTCCCGACCTCCTCTCCGAAATCGGCCGTAGAGCAATCCACTCCACTGTCTGATATTCCTCAGTTGATCCTGCCCACGATTGGGGAGCTCGAGGC
>JBAQYC010000355.1:0-15835 GCA_049299835.1 Candidatus Cryosericum sp.
CCGAAGAACATGCCATCCTCCAGTCCGAAATAGAACGTGGCGGGCTTCAGCGTTGGACCAAGCGCTCTCAATGCGGGATCGTCCCAGTTGAGCACAACGGTGTCATCCTCCGTCATATTCTCGAACAAGCGTTTCTTTGTGGTAAAGTAGCGCTCCATGGTGCCATACCGATCAAGATGGTTCGGAACCAGGTTCGAGAAAATGGCCACCCTGGGATGGAACATATGAATTGTCTCGAGTTGGAAGCAGCTGACCTCGAGAACTGCCGGTCCTGCGGTCGGATATTCCACCAGGAGCTGTGACACCGGAGGCCCCAGATTTCCCCCTGTCACCGCGTCGGGATACTCCTGGGCAACGATTTCCCCAAGAAGGGCCGTAGTCGTGCTCTTCCCATTGCTGCCAGTCACTGCAAGCACTGATAGACCTGCATACGCGGCAATCTCTGTCTCGCCCACGATGAGTCTGCTCAATTGCTCAGCGGCCCGTATGATCGGAGCTTCGAGTGGCACGCCGGGCGAGACGACAACAGCATCGAAAGCGGTCATAATACTTGCCGTGTTCTGTCCAAATTCGAAGGGGATGCCTGCCTGTTGCAGTAACCGTGCAGCATGCTCAAACTTTTCGTCGGCGTCCTGCTGCTTGAATTCCGATACGAAAACGTCGATTCCATGAGAATGAAGGTACAGGGCCGCGTACAACCCACTTGGCGATGCTCCGACGACGAATGCAGACTTGAAAGGAATCACTCTGTTTACCTCCAGGTCATCGTCAGGGCCCCGGCAATGACAAACAGGATACTTACAACAAAAAACCTGTCGACGATCTTTGACTCCGCCCATCCGAGTTTCTCGAAATGGTGATGTATGGGGGCCATGAGAAATACCCTCTTCCTGCGGCCGGAAGCTTTGAAAACAAATACCTGGGTAATCACGCTTGCCGCCTCAATCAGGAACAGTCCTCCAAGGAGAACCGAAGGTACCAGGTTCCCTGAAGCGAACGCCCAGGCGATGAAAATGGAACCAAGTGCAAGTGATCCTGTATCCCCCATGAAGATGGATGCTTTTGTGCCGTTGAACCACAGAAACGAGACAGCAAATGCAGCAGCTGCCATGGGCAGTAGGCCGGCCAGTCCCGAAGGATGAAGGAGCGATGCTGCTCCAGCGACGGCAAATGCCGGAAGGCTCGTCTTGGCGAGCAGACCATCAAGGCCGTCCGTCAGGTTGAATGCATTCACCATGCCGACTGCGTAGAGAACAGCAACGGCATAGTAGGTCCAGCCGGAAAGAAGGACTCTGCCGCTCGCCAGGTGAAGAGCTGGAGTGATCGATGGATATGCAAGATAGAAGAAGAGTCCGGCAGCAGCCGTTTGAATAAGCAGTTTCTGGTAACCAAGGAGTCCGTCATTTCTGTGTTTGAGCTCTTTGGTCCAGTCGTCCAGAAAACCAGACAGAAGATTCACGCACACAAAAACGAGTGCAGCGATGTCAAGCCTTGTCAAACCCCTCCTGCCCGTCAGGAAGAAATAGACCGCCACGGCTCCGACAATGTTGAAAGCCAGCATCAGACCGCCCCCCGTGGGCGTACCAGCCTTTGACTTGTGGGACGCAGGTCCTTCGTCCCGTATCAACTGTGTGAACCGTGTTCTTTGAAGCCAGGCAATAAGGAGTGGGAAAAGAGCCAGATCCACAAGAGCAAGGAGGAGAGTCAGCGACGTGACAGATTCGGGAGTCATTGCCGTTCCCCCTGTGGCCGAAGACAATCAGCAGCGCAAATATAGCCCTGATCGCGCAATGCCAGGCGTACCTCTGCGCGATCGTCGAGGACGACGTCCTCATGCTCGTAGTACATTACGGTCTCATGACCGCGACCGAGAACGAGGACCATATCACCAGGCCGGGCAGCAGCAATGGCGCTTCGAATTGCCTGCCTTCTATCTTCGATTACGGTAAAATGGTCAGTCGTAAACCCAGCTTCAATGTCGCGAACGGCGATTGACGCATCTTCATGACGTGGATCCTCGACTGTAACGAACGACCAGCGGCAGGCTTGTTCTGCGAGGCGGGCCATGATGGGTCGCTTCTCACGGTCATCGGCACCGACGGAGCCAAACACGACCAGCAGATCCCCCGACACCGTTGACTTTACGGCCTTGAACAGGGCCGAGAATTCCTCCGGCGTATGAGCATAATCGACAACGACCTCAAACGGCTGCCCACAATCAATGCGCTCATAGCGTCCCGGGATATACAGCGGTGCAGCAAGGGCTTGTACAGCCTTCTCCAGGTCACATGTCGGGTCAATGGCACGAATCGAACTGATGGCGGCCAGGCAGTTGGACGCCTGGAAAGCCGGGCCAATCGCAAGGTCCACGTCGAACGAGGCTCCTCCCCGGGCGATGACCTGAAACGTAGTTCTTCCCATCGTAGAAACGACATGATCACCACGCAGGTCAGCATCTCTCTCAAGCGAGAACGTCCCGACGTGCGACCGCCCGGCTGCGTTCCTGAACGCAGCGAAAGAAGGATCGTCAGCATTGAGAACAGCTACCGAGTCTTCGTCGAGTGACGCGAACAGCCGCAGCTTGGACGTCAGATACGCATCCATCGAGCCATGATATCCCATGTGGTCCTGCGAGAAATTCGTGAAAACCGCGCAATCAAACCGCATGCCATAGACTCTGTCAAAAGCAAGCGCGAACGAAGAAACCTCAACTACGGCAACCTGTGCCCCCTGTTGCAGTGCACGATCCAGATACCAGTTGAGTGCAAAGGCTTCAGGTGTCGTTGCAGGCAGAGCGCCCGGAGGAAAGAATTCACCGTCAGGCATGACATAGCCCGTTGTGCCAATCATGACAGATGCAATGTCCAGACCCTGCAGAAGCCGACGAGTCATGTATGCTGTGCTCGTCTTTCCGCTCGTTCCAGTGATGCCAATCATCTTCATACTGCGAGCGGGAAAATCAAAGAAGGCCTGCGAGACCAGACTCAGAAACTTGCGGCAGCTCGAGACGACGACGACCGGCACATCGTGGATCTCGGGATGCTCAGTTTCAGCAACGACGCAGACCGCTCCAGCGCGAAGAGCATCGGCAATATAGGAAGCTCCGTCCAGCCTGGTTCCGGAGATGACAATAAACATGGCTCCCGGCCTGCAGTCACGCGAATCAGGCGTAATCAGACTGACCAATACCCCCTGCCCCAGCGAGGAACGCGTGGGGTCCCAGGAGTCCGGGGGCAATATATGAAGGAGCACAGAAAGCTCCCGTCCTTTGACAGCGAATTTCATGGTTTCAACCTCAGATACTGTATCAATTGCAGCGCAATCTTCTTGAAGGTCGGCCCAGCTACACGAAATGACGTTCGCTCGCCTTGCCGGGTCTCATGAATACTGAGAAAAACGACCACTCTCGGGTCGTTCGCCGTCAGGATCCCTGCGAAGCTGTAGACGTATGATCCATCCTTCAGGTAACCTCCGCCGGGAGCGGCGATCTGAGCGGTGCCGGTCTTTCCGGCAACTTCGTAGCCCGGAATGTAGGCGCTGAAAACGCCGACATCCTTCTGTACGACTCCGTGGAGACCTTCAAGAACGACTTTGGCTGTCTCCGGTTTAAACAATTGACCGACGACGCCTGGAGTGTCTGTTCTTTGACTCGCGCCTGAAGCATCGATGATGTGATCGACCACATAAGGTCGCTGCATAACTCCTCCATTGGCTATTGTGGCATAAAAGTTTGCCATCTGGATTGCTGTAACGGCTATGCCTTGGCCAAATCCCATTGTAGGAAGCGTTGTCTTCGACCACAGAGACAATGGAAGCAGGATACCCGACTCTTCACCAGGCAAATCGATGCCCGTCGGCTTGCCAAAGCCGTACCGGCTGACACAGTCGTAGAAGAGCTTGGAGCCTATCTTCATGCTCAACTGGCAAAATGCGACGTTGGAGGAGTGTTGAAGCATTGCGTAGAGATTCATGGTCCCGTATGGATACAGATCGTGGACTACCGTGTCGAAGACCTTGAGACTGCCCCCGCTGTAGAACGTGTTCTGCAGCGTAATCGTACCCGTGTCGAGACCCGCTACAGATGTTACTGCCTTGAATACCGAGCCAGGCTCGTAGTTGGCGCTGATTGCCTTTTCTGCAAGAGAGCTCATGGAAGCGTCCTGCCAGTGTTCAGGATCCACACCCGGCACATCGACCATCGCAAGCACTGCGTCAGTCTTTGGGTCCAGGATCGTGCACGTGGCCCGCTTGCCATCGTATGTTTTCAGGGTGTCCATGAGAGCCTGCTGAGCGAAATACTGAATATTCGAGTCGATTGTCAGCACGATATTCTTGCCCTGTATAGCTTCAAGAACCTCCTCGGTGACAGCGGGTTCACCTGGATTTGACCCAGAAACCCTGTACGTATGGCGTCCGTCCGTACCCTTGAGTTCTTTGTCGTACTGAAACTCGATCCCGGACAAACCCTGGTTGTCGGCGCCAGTGACGCCGACGACGGAAGACATGAGGGCTCCCAATGGGTAGACCCGGCGATAGCCCTTGTCCAGCACGATTCCTGGCACATCGAGCCGGCGCAATGCCTCATATTCCACAACACCTACCTGCTTCTTCAAATAGATGAAGGTTGATGACGCACTGCGTATCTGCTTTTCCAGCTTTGTAGCTGAGGTATTGAGGACTGGTGCGATACTGGTTGCAGTCAGGTGAGGGTCCTTGACCTCTTTCATGTACAGGCCCAGGGACCACGTCGCCACGTCCTGCGCCAGCACGCGGCCTGTCGAATCCTGAATCGTTCCCCGCTTTGCCCTGATAGGAATGGAGTCGGTCTCAAGCTGCTGGTTGGCCATGTTTACGAGCGTAGTGCGGCCCACTACTTGCAGATAAACGAACCGTGACTCAATTCCTAGCACTGCGACCAGGAACACTGTAAAAATGACGACGAGACGCCGTCTGAACATTTCATTGAAAGACGCGACGCCTCTCTTCATAGACTCAGTATGATGTTGACGCAGGTTCTCCTGCTAATGGAGACTGTCCAGTGTGCCGATCACCGCCGTGTTGTTGGCAGCCATACCCATAGCACCTGCAGCCGCTCGCACCCGATCGGGGGACATGAGCTTCGTGTCGCGTTCGAGCAGCGATTCCTGCTGCTGAAGCTGTGCCTGAATAGCTGTCCTGTTCAGCTCCACCTGACGCTCCAGAAAAAGAGTCGTGCTGTACACGTAGCCATAAGCGCACAATAGACCAACAACCGTCACACCTAGAACAATGTACCGGCGTACTGCGACTTTTGCTGCGGCTGAGACGCGAACTGCCGCCGCAGGGCGGCGAACGGTTGTGTAGTTTCCTCTGATTGCAATACTCATGGTTATACCCTTTCCAGTACGCGTAACTTGGCACTGCGAGAGCGTCTGTTCGTCGCGACTTCTGAGTCAGCAGGCCGAATTACTTTCTTGTTCACCAGGTGAAATCCTGGCTCCCCCGAGACCGGATTCTCGCAGAGAGCCAGGTAGCTTCTCTTCACAATTCTATCTTCGAGCGAATGGTAACTGATGACCAGAAGTCTTCCATTCAGATTCAAGAGCGATGCTGCAGACTTGAGACCATTGTCGAGAGCATTGAGCTCATCGTTGACATATATACGCAGAGCTTGAAAAGATTTGGTAGCAGGATGTATGCGGGCGTGCCTGGTAGGGAAGACAGCGGCCACTGTCTCCGCCAATTCACTCGTGGTTTCGATCGGCGCTCGTTGCCGACGGCGCACGATCGCACGAGCTACCTGGCGCGACCTCCCCTCCTCGCCGTACTTCCACAAAATGTCGGCGATGTCTTCCTCTGGAAACGAGTTCACGATATTCCTCGCAGTGACCTTCAGATCGTCATCCAGTCGCATGTCCAGTGGTTGGTCATGACTGAACGAAAACCCCTTGCCTGTGCCCGTGAGTTGCTCTGAAGAAAAACCCAGATCCATCAGGATTCCGTCGAATCGCGTGTCTGGATAATCCTTCAACAACCGCGTCATGTCCCGAAAGTTTCCGCGGATGATAACCTTGCGGGCGGCAGTATCATTCAGCCGCTCGCGGGCAATAGCAAGAACCGCTGCATCGACGTCGATCATGAAAAGCGTCCCTTCGCTAGAAAGTTGGCGCCCAACCTCATATGCGTGTCCGCCTTCCCCTGCCGTGCAATCAAGATAGGTTCCGTCTGGTCGAATCTGCAAGTATGTCGTGACCTCGTCCAGGAGGACCGGGGTATGTACAAACTCACTCATCTGGCCTGCAAAGCTCCGATATTTTGTTCGAAAACCTTCTCCGCTTTAGACCGGTAGGTATCCCAGATATGAACGTCCCAGATCTCCAGGTGCGTCAAAGCACCAGCGAATACGACCTCTTTGTCGAGTGAAGCATACTCACGCAGATGCTGAGGTATCGAAATACGACCAATCTTGTCGAGTTCAACCGTTGCGGCTCCGCTGAACAAAATGCGGACGAAGGCCCGATTGTCGGATGAGACAGGGATGAGGTCACCATAGAACCGTTCGATGATGGAGGTCCACACTCTGTCATCAAACAGGTAAAGGCATCGATCCATGCCCTTGGTGAGAACGTAAGGAGAGCCGGTGTCACACCGGTAGTGGGCGGGAAACATCGTTCGTCCCTTGTCGTCCACGGAGTAGCGGTATTCCCCGATGAAACAGTTCTCCTTGTTCATGGCGTAAGTATACCACAATTTCCCACTTTTTACCACAATTCGTGGGCAAACGTCAAGAACAAGTCCTAGACTATCGTACCGCCTCCAAGTATACACCGGTCGTCATAGAAAACAACGGCTTGTCCCGGAGTGACCGCAAACAGCGGTTCGGTTAGATGGACGGAGATCCGGTCCTCGGAAACCCTGTCGATACAGCCGTTGACCGGTTTTGACCTGTATCGTGTGACGACGTTCGCGTAGAAGTGGAGTGCCTTGCTGGTGGGAATGTGCTGCCATTTCAGATCGACGGCTTCAAACACACCTCTCATGCACGCACCCCGCGGCCCGACGACAAGCTGGTTTTCGGCGCGTCGCTTCTCCACAACATAGAGTCGTGATGCAGCACTGATACCAAGACCTGATCTCTGGCCCACCGTATACGATGCCAGTCCCTTGTGCCGGCCGACCACGGCCCCAGTCATCAGGACGACGTCCCCGGGCGTACCTGACAAGTGACGACGTGCGTTTTCACTGAACGAACCTTCCACAAAACACAGATCCTGGCTCTCGCGACTTGCCAGAAGACCGGGGTCGAACCATTGTGAGGCGAACGCAAGCACTTCTCGCTTGATGCGGCCTGCGAGAGGAAAAATGACTCTGCGACGCTGCTCCGCCGAAAGCCGGTAAAGGAAGTATGACTGGTCCTTTGCCTGATCCGTGCCGCGGCAAATCTGGTCTCCATTCCCACTGTGGACAATTCCCGCATAGTGACCACTTGCGATCATGTCTGCATGCATCTCGTCGGCTATTTCAAGCAGTCCCTGCCACTTGATCCGTTCATTGCAAAACACGCAAGGATTTGGTGTAGCTCCTCCGGCTACCGCCTGCCAGAACGGCTCGACAACCCGGCACGCAAAAGTGTCCTTCATGTCCACGCTGTGCCATGGGATCCCAAGCTGCTCACACTGAGCCTTCGCCCGTCGTGTTGAACTAATGTCACAGCAGGCGCTGTGTTCAGAGAAGTGCAGAGTGACACCAGTGACGTTTTCGCCAAGCTCCTTCAGGAGCAGTGCAGAGACAGCCGAGTCTACGCCTCCACTCATTCCAACGATTACGCTCATGAGCAAGGTCCAGCCACAAGGTGCGATCCAGGAAGTCGAATGACCCAGGGCCGTCCTGATCGTCTGGAGGAATCCTCCAGCATTCGAGCGACGTGCACTATTGACCGGCTCCTTCCTTGGGCTTCTTCTTGACGTCAAGCCCCGACGCATCACCGTATTCGTAAGTCTCGTACCGCAAACAGCACATCAGCTTTCCACAGACACCGGTTATCTTGTTGGGATTCAAGCTCAGATTCTGCACCCGGGCGCACTTGAGACTGACTGGCTTGATTTCCTTGAGGAAGCAGTTGCAGCAGAGTTCACGCCCGCACATCCCGACGGTGGCAAAGAAACGGGTTTCATCGCGAGAGCCAATCTGCCACATCTGCACCTTCGCCTTCAAAGACCGGGACAGAGTAGATACAAGTGTCCGGAAATCAACGCGGGTTTCTGCTGTAAAATAGAACACATACTGCTTGCCCGAAAACGATAGTTCGCAGTTCACAAGGTGGATGGGGAGCTTGATGGTACGCACCTGTTCTTTGCAGAGGATCACCGCCGCATCCTGTTTTCGCTGATTCTCCTCAAGACGCTCGACATCAATTGCAGTAGGTTTGCGGACGAACTTGAGACCGCTTGCTGTCCGCTTCTTGCCTGATGCATCATGCCTTGGATAGCCAATGATGACATGCGTCAACTCTCTGTCACTGCCGACCGCAAGGACTTCATCGCCAGGGAGCAATGCAACGCCATCACCGACTTCGACCATGTACGTCTGGTATGACTTGGCTGACCGAGCGCTCAAATAGCGTACGGATGAGCAACTAGCCGGTAACATGTATGTGGAATCATTCATGAGTGGTCATTCTCCTCAATTCCAGCAGGGCATTTGTCAAGACGAGTTCAGGGTTGACGTTCTGTTCTATGTGCTTCAGGCGTTCCCCCAGATGGTCCAGAAAGCCCCCTACTCTGGATTCGTCCAATACGAAGTTCACGCGAGCAAGTTCCGGTTCAGTAGAAAGTGATATGCCTGCCGCAGGAGAGACCTTTCCCCTGGCCCGCAGAACGCTGTTCATAAACACCGCGAGTGTTTGCAGGCCAGCCGTTGCGTGGTCCCGGAGAATGTTCTGACTGCCCGTCCCGAGGAGACGGCCAACGGTCTCGGAGAGGCTCATGTTCGCCTTGGCATACTCCAGCAGGACCTGAAGGCAGGCATCTTCTCCGGGTACAGATACCCCGTTCTGTGAGTCAGCTGGTGCCTGAGTGCTCCGTTCGACCTTCATGATCTGGAGTCTTGATCGAATCGTCGGCAGCACTCGCCTGCTGTTCTGAGACAGGAGCAGGAAGACATTGCCCGGAATCGGTTCTTCGAGAGTCTTCAGGATGCGGTCGGCCGCGACATCGGTGAAGAAGTCCACTCCACGAAATACGCTTACCTTGAGGCAGCCGGATGCAGTCTTAACCGAAGCATAGGAGACGAACTGGTCGACTGTGTCTTTGTCCAGAACAGCTGAGTTTCCAAAGACCCTGATGTTCGCCGATGTCCCCGTATCCACCTCGTGACATGGCAGGCACAGGTCGCAGTATTCGCCAGGACCATGATCTCCTCGGCAGTTGCCTGCCTTTGCCAATGCGGCAGCCAACGCGAGTTTGGCGTTCTCGTCCCTGCCAACGAGGAGATACGCATGGGCAAGGCGGTGAGAAACAAGAGCGGATTCGAGACATCGAGTGGCTGGACAATCGACAACTGAATCACTGATCCGTTTCGCTGACACCGGTTATATCTCCCTGACTGTTGTTTCTGACTCTCTCACGCTCATCTCCGCCAGCTGGTCCGGGTCTTCTGCGGACTGCAGAAGTCAAGTATACCAGCCACTCGCCACCTCTGCAACAGACTGATTTTGGGCCGACAACGAACAAACGGGCCGACAGGATCCCGGCCCGCTCCGGCATCGCTCTGAAGCGACTACTTCTCGATATCGGAAAGCTGCTTGTAGAGCTTCCGCTGCTCAGCGGTCAATGTCTTGGGGACTCCGATCTCGATGCGGACGATGTAGTCACCCCTGCGTCGTTCACCGACCGCCTGAGCTCCTTTCCCGCGAATCCGTACCTCGGTTCCAAACTGACTTCCAGGTGGGATGGTCACCGTCTCCGTTCCTCCCTCTACGAGCGGAACCGCGATGGTCGTTCCGAGCACTGCCTTGGCGGGTGAAACTCGAACAGTGTAACGCAGGGAGCTTCCTTGCCGTTCAAACCGGGGATCATGCTGGACGGTTATGAAGAGATACAGGTCGCCGGACTGGCCACTATGCTTGCCCGCATCTCCCTGTCCGGCAATGCGTACTTTCATGCCGCTGTCGACACCTGCAGGAATCGTCACTTCGATAGTCTTGTCTGCCTTCGTCACACCGGAACCCTTGCAGGATGGACACGGCGATTCTATAACCCGGCCTTCGCCCCGGCAGGTGGGACAGACGCCTGCAGTAACGACCCGGCCGAAGATCGTATCCTGAACCTGACGGACCTCGCCCTTTCCGTTGCAGGTGGGGCACACCTTGGGAGCTGTGCCTGCAGCCGCACCGGTACCGTGGCAGGTTGCGCACGTGTCGTACCGCCTGATCTGAATCTCCTTCTTGACACCAAACACGGCCTCTTCCAGCGTAAGCGTCATGTTGACGCTAAGGTCCCGCCCATGTGGCGTCTCCTCGGCCTGCTGATGACCAAATCCTCCCATGAAACTGCCGAAGAGGTCTCCAATGTCGAAGCCCCCAAATGTCTCGCCGGAACCACCGGCCTGAGGAGCCCAACCCTGACCTGCACCGGGGAAACCAACGGGGCCGGCCTTGCCATAGGTATCATACTGCTGTCGCTTCGCCGGATCGCTCAGTGTATCGTACGCCTCATTGACGTCCGACATGTTCCTGGGTGCCTGGGGATCATCCTTGTGGAGGTCGGGATGATACTTCTTGACCAGTTCGCGATAGGCTTTCTTGATATCATCCTGGGAGGCTCCCCTGGGCACTCCCATAACATCGTAGTAATCACGATCAGTCGCCACATCGACCTCCACTCAGAAATTAGAACTTGCCTTGAGTTGCTGTTCCTATTGCTTGGGAGTCCCCTGACCCTCGACGGTCTGTCCGTCCTGCGGGGGCTGCTGAGCCTCTGATTGACTGTCCTGATCAGCTGCCGGCCCCTGCTGGCCACCCTGACGCTGCAGGTCCTCGGTGACCTTGGAGAATGCAGTGTTCACTTCGTCGATCTTGGCTTCGATGTCCGAGGTCTTGTTGTCCCGTACCAGGTCTTCGAGTTCGGTGAGTTTCTTCTCTGCCTCCGCCTTCACATCGGGAGAGATCTTCGCAGCATTCTCCGTTAGCGTCTTGCGTCCACTGAACACGACCTGGTCAGCGCGGTTCTTGAGCTCAACCTCTTCTTTAACTCTCTTGTCCTCATCGGCGAACTGTTCCGCCTCGTGCTTCATTCGCTCGATCTCGTCATCCTTCAGTTTCGTCGCATTCTCAATGGTGATGTGCTGTTCCTTGCCAGTAGCCTTGTCTTTGGCAGTGACGTGCACGATACCGTTAGCATCGATATCATAGCTGACCTCAATCTGCGGTTCGCCGCGCCGGGCAGGAGCAATTCCATCGAGGATAAAGCGTCCCAGCGACATGTTGTCTTTTGCCATCGGACGCTCGCCCTGGAGTACATGTATCTCGACCTGTGTCTGACTGTCACTTGCTGTCGTGAAGGTCTGGGTCTTGGAGATAGGTACAGCGGTATTACGCTTGATCATCTCCGTAAAGACACCCCCCAGTGTTTCAATGCCAAGCGTGAGGGGGGTCACATCAACCA
This sequence comes from Candidatus Cryosericum sp., assembly GCA_049299835.1. Taxonomy (GTDB): domain Bacteria; phylum Caldisericota; class Caldisericia; order Cryosericales; family Cryosericaceae; genus Cryosericum. The sequence continues at coordinate 11,643 of JBAQYC010000355.1, forward strand.
GGACCATCCCGCTCTTGACTTCGCCACCCATGATTCCACCCTGGATCGCGGCACCCATGGCAACACACTCCATAGGATCGACACCACGCTCGGGAGTCTTGCCAAAGTAGCTCTCGACAAACTTCTGAACAATTGGCATCCTGGTCGGACCACCGACAAGGATAATATTGTCGATCTGCTGCGGGGTAAGACCGGCATCGGCGAGAGCGCGGTTGACAGGCTCACGACACCTGTCGATGATCGGCTGTACCAGAGACTCGAGCTTGGCACGAGTTATGGGCATAACCAGGTGCTTCGGGCCACTCGCGTCCGCCGTGATGAAGGGCAGATTGATGGTTGTTTCAAACGTCGTCGAAAGTTCGACTTTGGCCTTCTCGACACCTTCACGGAGGCGCTGCATAGCCATCTTGTCGATGCGCAGGTCAATACCGTTCTGACTGTGAAAGTCCTCAGCAACGTAGTTCAGAAGAGCATTATCCATGTCCGTTCCGCCGAGCTGTGTATCGCCGGACGTCGAAGCCACGGTGAAGACATTTCCTCCAAAGTCCATAACGGTCACGTCGAGCGTGCCACCACCGAAATCAAAGACCAGGATCTTGTGCTCGCCTTCTGTCTTGTCGAGTCCGTAGGCAAATGCTGCCGCAGTGGGCTCGTTGATGAGACGGACCACCTCGAGTCCAGCGATTTCGCCTGCGTCCTTGGTTGCCTGCCGTTGAGCATCGTTGAAATACGCCGGTACAGTGATGACTGCCTTTGACACTTTCTGTCCAAGGAATGCTTCCGCGTCATTCTTGATTTTGCGAAGGATGAATCCGCTGATCTGCTGAGGCGTATAGGTTTTGCCAAACATGCTGACCGTGTAATCGGTCCCCATCTTTCGCTTGATGGCCTGAATCGTCGTCTCGGGGTTGAGCGCCGCTTGCCGCCGCGCCGGCTCCCCTACGAGCACCTGCCCGTCTTTGGTGAAAGCGACATATGATGGGACGGCCTTCCCTCCGATGCTGACACCCTCCGCCGCAGGCACGATTGTCGGCTTGCCGCCGACCATGACAGCTGCTGCAGAATTTGAAGTTCCAAGATCAATGCCGATAATCTTCTCTTCCATATTCGACAAACCTCCTTAGTTAGAATACTTGCCAACAATCTGATCAGTCTTCGCCATCGTCATTGCTTTCAGCGATTATCTGCGGTTCCGAGGCGACATCGACCATCGCCGGCCTCAACAACATCTCTCCAAGCTTATAGCCGTCACGCAGAACTCTTACCACGGTATTTGCGGGCGCACCGGAATCGGCAACGACACGGGCGATTTCGGATGTTGCCGAGTCATAAACATTACCCTCGAGCCCTTCGATCCTGTGGACACCGTTCCGTACGAGAAACTGGTTCAACTGTCCGAGAACAGCCTGAGACCCCACAAGAAGACTCGAATCGTCCTGGCTCCCTTCTCCATGTTTCACAAGCTGGTCAAAACTGTCGACCACGGTGAGCAAATCACGAAACAGGGAAAGCTTGGTTCTGGCTTCAAAAGAACTCTTGTCACGCTGAAGCGTCGCCTGTTCGCGGATGCGCAGCATCTGTTCTTCATGAACGGCGCTGTTGAGACGTTCCACTTCCTGTTGCAACTCCCGTATTCTGGATCCGAGCGTTCTCAATGCCTCTCCTCCGTCACCTTCCTCATGCTCGGGAACCCCGTCCAATGGCACTACAGGGACGGACTGAAAATCTTTCGCCTCATCACTGTCTGTGCCTCGTTCCTCACCAGTAGCATAGGACCTGCTTCTGTTTATCATATATAGACTCTCCGGTCAGTTTTCGCCATATAGGCTGCATTCAGCCTCAAACTCTTTGGGTATTAGCACTCTCACCATAGGACTGCTAATAATGCTATAATTGTAGTTCAAACGACCCTGGTGTCAAGCACCCAATCATCGCTAACCGTTGATTTCTGGGGCAGTAACGTGATAATGTAAAGGATTCGAATACTCGGAGGCAACTCATGTACACTGCTAGTATCACGAGGAAAGAGCTCGCCGGCTTCATGGATCACACGCTTCTCAAGCCCGATGCGACCTGCGCTGATATTGAACAACTGTGTGCTGAAGCAGCACAGCTTGGAACGTTGGCCGTGTGTGTCAACTCGTCGATGGTCGAAACCGCTGTTGCCGCCCTGAATGGATCCGATGTGCGCGTTGCATCCGTCGTGGGCTTTCCACTTGGCGCACCTCTGTCGGCTGCGAAAGCACGGGAAACTGAGTTGGCCATCCGGCGCGGAGCATCTGAGATCGATACAGTCATCCAGATCGGGTGGCTCAAGGAGAGGAATTACCGTGGCGTTGCACAGGATGTTGCAGCGGTCGTGCAGTCTGCGGGAGACGCTCTAGTGAAGGTCATCATCGAGACGTGTCTGCTCACGGACGAAGAGAAACGCGTAGCATGCGCCATCGCCGTCTCAGCCGGAGCAGGCTTTGTCAAGACGAGCACCGGCTTTAGCAAGGCAGGAGCCTCAGAGAACGATGTCAGGCTGATGCGAGAGGTCGTGGGGCCACTCATCGGCGTGAAGGCTGCAGGAGGTATCCGCGATCTTCACACTGCCGTCGCTATGCTCAATGCGGGTGCGACCCGCCTTGGGGTCTCCGCGTCTGCCGCCATTCTTGCGGAGGCTCAGCAGTAGCACTCTGATGGTCTACCACTGGACGCTCGCCTCCATTCTCAATGCTTCGAGGGTGGGAGAGAAGGACAAACGCCTGGTGCTCTTCTCCAGGGAGCTGGGCAAGGTGACTGCTGTCGCACGAGGGACGGCTGTCCCGGACGCAAAATGGTCAACTTCATTCGAACCTTTCTCGCTCCTCTACCTGCGCCTGTACGAGCGGTCCCACTTCCTGACGGTGGTCAGTTCCGAGGAACGGGTAGTCTACACGGGCGTCCTGTCGTCCTTGTCGAGGTCGCTGAAGGGCATGGCAATGAATCAGCTTGCAGAATGCGTTCTTGAGCCATCCTCCGAGGAACCGGGATTGTTTGCCGCCTACGTCACGGCCCTGTCGAGGCTGAATATTGCAGCAAACGCAGCCGAGGAGGACAGAGTCTTTCTGCAGTTTGCGCTTGACGTCCTCAACGAACTCGGTTTTGGCGTGAGCTCTCTGCATTGTGAACGATGTGGAGCCACACTGGACGAGAACGTCCACTTCTCCATAAGAGACAATGCCTTTCATTGCCCTTCCTGTGCGACACCCGAGACAGATGTCGTGCTCTCTCGTCAACTCGTCACCTTCCTGAGGACTGGAGAAGGCGACATCGACCCACGCCGCACACTCACGGGAATCGCACTTACGCTGCGGTTGTTGAGGTCCGCTGCCGGTAGACTGGCCATTACACAAGCCTTCGAGCGATTCGCGCAGAACGCTGCTACACTGTTTCACGTCGATACAAGAGAAGAACCCAAGGAGTCATGCCATGAACTTTGAGGAAATGGTTTCCAAGCTAGAGCATTTCTGGGAGGACGAAGGCTGCACCCGTCTATTCCCATACGACCAGGAAGTAGGCGCGGGGACGCTGAGCCCCTACACCTTCCTGCGAGTTCTGGGGCGAAAACCCTGGAAAGTCGTCTACGTACAACCTTCACGACGCCCGGCAGACGGCCGGTACGGCGAGAACCCCAACCGTCTCTACATGCATCACCAGCTGCAGGTCATCGTCAAGCCTCCGACCATGGACATCCAGGACACGTATCTGCGAAGCCTCTACCTGCTCGGTCTTAAACCAGCTGAGCACGACATCCGGTTCGTCGAGGACAACTGGGAAACGCCGGTCCTCGGAGCAGCCGGCGTTGGGTGGGAAGTCTGGCTCGATGGCATGGAAGTAACGCAATTCACATACTTCCAGCAGGCTGGGGGTCAGGAAGTCCCTGTCGTGGCAGTCGAGATAACGTATGGTCTTGAGCGGCTCGCCATGTTCGTTCAGGAGAAGAAGAACGTATACGAACTGGAATGGCATGAAGGCGTCACCTATGGGGATCTGCGTCAGCAGGTCGAACGCGAGAACAGCATCTACTCATTTGAGGAAGCCGACATCGAAGCACTTGTCACGATGTTCGACCTCTGTGAAAAAGAATCCCAGCGTATGATCGACAGGAAACTGATCACGCCTGCTTATGAGTACCTTCTCAAATGCTCACACACGTTCAACGTCCTTGA
>JBAQYC010000356.1:0-3640 GCA_049299835.1 Candidatus Cryosericum sp.
TTGACTACAAAACGCTGATAGAGCGCTGGAATGCCCGATACCAGCAGAATATAGGCAATGAGCGTAATGGCACCCACCCAGCCGAGGAATTTCGGGTTTGCCAGCCGCGGTTTGAACGAAGCCAGCAGGAAGACGATGCCACACAGCAGGACCCCTACGGCTGTTGCCTTGATGAGTGGGATGCGGATGACCTGATCCACGTTGCTCACACCGAACACGACCCCGTTGCTCTGGAACAGGAGTCCGTACATCGAGAACCACACTCCCGCGGCCGCGATGACCAGCAAAATGCCCGCGAAGAAACTCAGCCGGTTGCGCAGGCCACGGTGCAATGCTGCATCCCCCGGTACAGAGGTCGCCACAAGGAAGCTGGCGCCGATCACCGCCATACCACCGACAGCAATGCCTGCCAGAATACCCAGGAGCCCTCGTATGACTGGGTAGGTGAAGAAGTAGAAGCTGATGCTGCGCCCGAAGATGGGGTCGGTGTACGTCGTCGAAGCGACCTGGCGTGCCGCCGCCAGAAGTTGAAGGCTCAGCCCGCTCGCGCCGAGACCTACGAAATTCGCTGCCACAACAGCAATACCGATGCGGGTCCACTTGAGGATCTGGGAGGTGCGGTGAGCATCATCCGGGTTCATCCCCGCGAATAAGCCGCGTGGCAGACCGGTGACCGCCCACACGATGGCGTAGGCCAGGATGGCTCCCACCACATAGGCGGCGATTCTCGCCAGTGTTCTCGTCCAGAAGACCTGCCGATAGCCAACCTCGGTGAAGAACAGGAAATCCGTATAGATGCCTGCCAGCGCCGAGAAGACCAGCCCGGCGGCTGCAATGAGCAGGAGTGCCACACTGAGCCCCAGGGCCCAGCCGCCAAACTTGCCTCTGCGTACCCAGATGAAGATGGCGACAGCCACCAGCAGCAGTACACCAAACGCCGATATCATTGCCGTCTGTCCAGTCATGATATGTCAACCTCCTGTTTCAGAGCAGAGCCACTACTCTCATACAAACCAACACGTATACGCAGCTGGAGGCGGCCAGGTTACTGTCACCGCCCTGGAGGACACTTGCATCGTCCTCATGCCGTCGGGGACATGTGACACTTCTCATGACAGTTTACGCCGTTCACCGGCCGAAACAACGCAGATGGGGCCGGCGACCAGAATCTCCGTGCATCATGTCATCGACAAATTAGGTCGTATCGTGAATAGTGAATACGTGTATGGTATACGGTGAGCGGCGATGAGGGGCAGCAGGAGGCTGAGACAAGTTTGTAGTTGCTGCGTTCTCCAGTAGCCTGAGCACAGGAGGCAAATATGAAACGACTTTTTGGCTTTGATCCTGGTATCAAATATGAAACGACTTTTTGGCTTTGATCCTGGTATGTGCATTGTTGAGCTTCAGTGTTACTGGACATCCGCTCCCTGCCGTCAAGGCAGCAGGAGAGGTGTTGTACGTTGAAATTCCTCAGGATTCATACTGCCGGGCACCGGCAGTGACGGTCTATCTCCCCATCATGCTGGGGAACCTCAGCACTGATCCATCCATGCTGATCCGCTCGGTCGAAGTCCTGGATGCAAAGGGACAGGTAGTGGCAACTGAGCGAGTCGCATTCAAGCTGGAGAGTCTTGCAGGAAAGGCAGGATCCAGTGACGACATACGAACTGCCCTGGGGATCATCCCTCCGGCACCTGCTGACATCGCTACGGCACGGAACCTGATCGCAAAGGCAGCAGATACTGCGGACAGCAAGCAGAAGAGCATCTTGGTCGAACAGGCATTCTTTGCTTCACGGGCCAAGCAATCGATGAAGAACCCGGAGGAACTCACAGCGGAGGAAGCGAAGATTCAGCAGTTGCTGAAACCCGTGACGCTTGCCGTTGATCTGCCACAGCTGACACCCGATACGACCTCTGAGACGGCCATCCCGGTCACTATCCGCATCACCGGAGAATTGGCAGGACAGCCCATGACCGTGGAACAGCAGACTACCGTGTTCCTGCTTGCTAGTCTGCCCAATGGAGGCATGTGGCACTCTGGAGATGGACATGTGCATACGCAGGGGCTTGCGGTGCAACCTGATTCTCCGAGTGACTACACGCTCGTCGCCAAAGAGAACTATGGATTCAGTGATGCCACTAATGGAGCAACAGTGAAGGCCCGTCGTGACGATGCCAACTCCAAGGGGATGCAGTGGATTGTCATCACCGATCACGCAGGCGATGGAACTCATATTACGACGCCAGCTTTCCAGCCACGCTTGAATTCCGGCGAATGGAGTATCTACACGACGGCTTGCTCCAGAGCGACCACTCTGTATTCACCGACAGTCACGGTATGCCCAGGAGAAGAACTCGCCACCAGAGAGCTGTCTGAGTATTGGATCCCCGAGGCAGGTCACCTGCTCAGTTATAAGAATGGATCGTATGCTCCCAGCTTCAGTTCATGCCAGAGTCTGATTAACAATGTGATCGGAGCAGGAGGATTTGGCGTTGTGGCGCACCCGTACAAGAATGCTCTGGGTATTGGCATTCCTTGGAGCGACTGGAATGCAGCTCCATGGAATAGTCTTGAAATCATGAGCAATGAATCCGCGCCTAATGCAGATGCGATCGTCAAGTGGGACCAACAGCTCCTCAACAGACTGGGTGATGAAATCGCTGGGAACTACTGGTGCGCGGGCATGGCCAACAGCGATGTTCACACTTCCAGTAGCGCTGGATGGGCAGCCAACATGAACTACATCTACACGGGCAGCTACTCTGTACCCGGAACGTCGCCAACCGTTGTATGGGATGCCATCCGCAATGGGAGATCGACTGCATCCTCTGATGGATCATTCGCGGCAGCGACTGTCAATGGCTTCTACCCGGGGAGCCACACAACCGTTCTGCGCAACAGTACTGTCTCCGTGTTCGTTACTGGCACCCCCTTGTCAACGAAAGGGTATACGAATGCACAGGTAAGAATCATCAAAAATGGTAGCCTTACCACTACACAGAATATTCCCATCGATGGGATCAGCAATTTCACGACGGCCATCCCTCTGACCGTTTCTCAGAACTGCTATATCCGCGTGGAGGTAACGTACACCGGCGGAACTCACACTGGGTACTGTCTGGTTAACCCTGTGTTCATTGGTACAAGCAACTAGGAGCCGGCGCCATTCTCCGAAAGTCATCATGTGTTGTTGAATTCGTGTCGATGAAGAAGACAGTGGTTGACGATCCAACAGAGCACTGAACGTTGTGTCCATTCCTGCCATGGAAGTACCTCAGCAGATTCCTGGCAGGAATGGATAGGGCCAAGGAGGCCCCCTGTGAAACCTGAACACAGCCAGGAAACCGGCACGAATATGGAGGCAGCCGAGAATCAGCACAGTAAGGGAACGATGATGTTTCCCTTGGCGCTGACCAGCCTCGGCTTCCTCATCTTGGAGGGCATCGTCTGCCTATTCTCTCAACGGGCAGACCCGTGGCATGGGTATCTCTGGTTCGCCACGGTGGTAGTTCTTGGCACGGGGGTTATGGCAATGCTCCTTCGTCCCAAAACGCGGCGTTCCAGGGAGCAACTCCTGCATGCTCTTCTAGTCGTCGCACTGACCGTGCATTTGTTCGCAGCGTGCCTGTATCTATGG
>JBAQYC010000357.1:0-2030 GCA_049299835.1 Candidatus Cryosericum sp.
GGCATGACCCGCTGACGATGTTCTCGGGGTCCAGCCGGGAACCAGAGGTGTACGTAGCACGTCTTGATCAGTGAGGACCATATGGTCCTGCAACGACAGTATAGTGGAGGACGAAGTCATGATGAACATAGGGAAACCCTTGATCCTGTCAATTGGGACGCTCGTCGGACTGGTGTTGATTATCCTGTCCAGCCGCCCCGGGTATGAACGAGTCCCAAACGTCGATGGGCGTGAGTACGCCATCAACAGGTGGACAGGCAGGATCGCCGTCATCGACAGGGAAACCGACGGGGCCAAAGCGCGCTAGAAGCCCGGGTTGTCCTCACCGGCAGAGTGCCCTGGGTTGTCTATCTCCTGGCTGCGCGCCAGAGCGTGGCGATCCGCTCCTCTTCTTCGGGAGTCAGCTTGTAGTTGGTGAGATGTGGTGACTGGACGACGTGCATGTTCCACAGCAGTACATCCCCCAGCAGGGCCGTCCGTGTCAGGCATCCTTCCTCCGGGGTCAGACGCACGTCGTCGAGCGTGATATCGACTGAAGGGACCGTTGGGCCGGGTTTGTGGTTCACCCATGATTTCTTGCCTTCGTCCGGGATGACACGGGCTTCTGTCGTCAGGATTCCATGCGCGACGATGCCTCCCGTCCCCGGCCGGTTGCCGTCCAAGCGCCATATGTACACCTCGTCGTCAGGGTAGATCTCCTCAGCGGCGCTTTTCTGCCGCACATGCCACGAGATCTCGGTGTAGTTGCGAAGATAGTCATCAAAGGCGGGAAAGTCCTTGGGGCTCCCCTGAAACAGCCAAGTCGCCATGTTGTACCTCCCATGTCCATATCTGACCGTACTGTACGTCATCGCCCTCGTTCATCAAGAGAAGTGTCGGCACGATCGACAGACGGACATTCCGGCAGTCGCTACAGATCGCGCAGCCTCCGCCCTTCCCATACCTGCGCCAGGCGCGCGTCTTCAACCGCTGTCAGCTTGCAGTTGGTCACACTTGGCATGCTGATGACCTGAAGGTTTCGCAGGATGGCGTCCTGCATGATGTCCGACCTGAGAAGACAGCCCGAGCGTGGGGTCAGACGGATGTCGTCCAGCCTGATGAGGACGGTCGGGATGGAGACGGAGGGCTTCTTGCGCAACCAGGTGACAAAACCGGGATCAGGGCGTATGACGGCTGGTCCGGACAGGATGCCATGGGCAACGATCCCTCCCGTTCCAGGGAAGCCGCCGTCCGACCGCCAGATGTAGACAGGATCGCCCAGGTGTATCTCTGGAATCAGCAGTTGCTGATGGACATACCAAGGGATGTCGCGGTGCGCCTTCAAGTACGCGTTGACGTCAAAGTCCCTCGGGTTGCCCCGAAACAGCCATGTCGCCATATATTGCCTCCTGGTTGCTCCTTCTGATGCATAGTCTATGTCGTCATAGGTTCTGTGCAAGGCAAAACCCCCGCGCGAGGCGGGGGTTTCCTGATACTGGTATCTTGCAGAACTCAGAACAGGTAGGTGACGCTGACGCTGATCAGGACATCCGTGGTCCCGGCTTCGACCGGAGCTGCTGTGCTGTCCCTGGCAACCATTGCCTCGTTCCTGTACGTCTGGTATGGTGTGTAGCTGCTCTCGTTCACGACGACCGTCTGAACGGACAGGATGGTCTTGCCGGCTGCCTTGGCGACCACGTCCGCTCTCTTGCGGGCGCTGACCATGGCCAGGTCGAGAGCGGTGAGTCTCATCTGCTCGAGAGTCGTGTCGTCGACTTCGAACGAGATGCCGTCGACCGTGTTAGCACCGTTGTCAGCGACGAGGCTGACGATCTTGCCCGCGTCCTTGATGGCACGAACAGTGACGACCATACTGTGGTTCATGTCGTACCCGTCCTGAACATTCTTCTCGGTGGTCTTGTCCCAAACGTACTTTGGCTGAAGACTGTATCCGGTGGTCTGGATGTCGTCTTCCTTGATGCCTGCGGCTTTGAGGGCCGCCGTGATCTTGGCCATGATGGCGTCGTTCGCAGTCTGGGCTGCGCTGGAAC
>JBAQYC010000358.1:0-2360 GCA_049299835.1 Candidatus Cryosericum sp.
AAGTAAAGGTGATTCAAGACCGATCATCTATCCAGGACGCGGCTCCGGATACCCGAAAGGGCGTCCGGAGCTTGCTCTTCTTCACGGTTCCGACGCTTCTGGTGGGTATCTTGTTGTCGCTCCGGGGACGCGATGCAGGGTCTGTGGCGCAGGCGATGAATTGGCGCTACGTTGGTGCGATGGCCGCTCTCGCTGTCCTCAAATGGGTCGTAGACGGCCTGCGCCTGTACCTCATCGTGCAGAGAACAGGTCGCAGTATATCGTTCTGGCGGAGTCTCTCGATTGTTGTCGCAAGCGTCTTTGGAGCAAACATCACCCCGTTCTATTCGGGAGGGTTGGCGACACAGGTATTTTTTCTCACGGATGCATCCATTCCTTTGGGGCAGGCAAGCGCGGTCGGGGTAGCGTACGGCATCCTGAATCTGACGGCGAACCTTGTGCTTTCAGTCATCGTCTTGCTGGCGCCCAGCTCCGTTGTGGCGGGTTCGCGTCGGGTTGCTACCATCGGACTTGCAGCGATCATGGGTGTCTGTGCGCTGCTCATTTTTCTCGGTTCCAGATATCCGGATCGCTCGGAGAATCTTCTCCGGCGGCTGTTGCATGGCAGAGGCAGGGTCGCTGACCGTATAGCCGACGTCCTGACCGAATTCTCCGTGGGTCTGAAGGCCCTGGCGTCAGGCGGGGGAGCCTCTCTTGCAAGCCTCGTTATGGTCTCGTTCGTGTCACAGGTTGCGTCGCTTTTGTTCACTCCCTTAGCATTCCGGGCGCTTCGAGTGCCGTATCGTTCGTTTGTCGAAATCCTTCTGATGCAAGCCAGCGTGCAGTTTTCATCCAGTGCCGGCGCAACTCCGGGAGGAGCAGGCATCATCGAAGCAGTCTTTGCATTCTTTTTCGCGCCATTGGCTGGTGGTGAGATCGCCACATTGACGTTGCTGTGGCGTCTTGGAACGTTCTACATCCCCACGATAGCAGGTGCGGCTGCCTTCGTGGGGCTCCTGCGCTGTCGAAAACGTAAACAGGTCAATGACAGCATAATAACGTCAGCCTGAATCCAATTCGGCTCCCATGATCACGTGCAGCCTGACAGGAGCCGAGGAGAGCGTCAGCCGCTACAGGGCAAGTGCCTTGTTCAATCTGTCTCTGATGCTGTCAGGCTCCAGCATCATGAACAGCTTGACGATTTCCGGTCCATCCTTGGATCCGAACAGTGCAACGCGGACAGGGCTATAGAGCTTCCTGGCTGGAAGCGGAATCTGGTTGCGGAGATCTTCCACCCATGCGCTCATTGCGTCGTCGCCCTGGCCGAACGGTATCGCGTCGAAGTGCTCCAGCAGGTAACGAAGGACCTGCCTGGCCTCCGGCGAGTTGATGACTTCCTGTGATTTTTCATCAGTGATGGAGACGTCCGGCTGGACAATGTTGCGAGCGAGCCGAAAGAGATCCGGGAGGACCTGCGCGTTGCCCTTGGTGAGATCAATCGCGGCTAGCGTCCTGTCTTCGGGGAGGCCTCCGAATGCAGCAGCATAGTCTCCAGCGAAGTCTTGCTTGAGGATCGTCAGAATGTCCACGGCGTCCTTCTTGCCGAGGTACATGTGGTTCATCCATGTCAGCTTCTTCTTGTCGAAGACAGCGCCGGACTTGCCCACACCCGCGAGTGAGAATTCCTTGATCAATTCGTCCACGGTGAAGAACTCACGGTCGTCTTTGGGGGACCACCCCAGAAGTACGAGATAGTTGATGAGGGCATCGGGCAGGTATCCTTCAAGGCGGTACTCACCGACCGAGACAGCGCCGTGTCGCTTCGAGAGTTTGCTGTGATCCGGCGCAAGGATAAGTGAGACGTGGGCGAACTCGGGGACATCGAAGCCGAGCGCCCGATAGATGAAGACCTGGCGTGGCGTGTTGGACAAGTGCTCTTCTGCCCGGATGATGTGTGTGATATTCATCAATGCGTCGTCAATGACGGTCGCGAAGTTGTAGATGGGAATACCATTTTGGCGGGCAATGACAAAATCGTCGAATTCCTCCGACTTGAACTGGACGTCGCCCCGAATCAGGTCGTGGACGACCACGTCTTCCTCTGGAATGCGCAGGCGGATCGCATATGGCTTGCCATCCCTGATGTTTCTTTGAACTTGTTCGGTGGACAGGTGGGCGCAGGTACCGCCGTATCGATAGATACGATGTTCTGCTTCCGCCCTGCGACGTTCAGCTTCGAGCTCGTCCTTCGTGCAGAAACAACGATATGCCTTGTCTTCGTCGAGCAATTGCTGGATATAGTTGTCATAAAGAGGCTTACGCTCAGTCTCGCGGTAGGGACCAAAGTCGCCGCCTTTCAGAAATCCTTCGTCCCAATCCAG
>JBAQYC010000359.1:0-3532 GCA_049299835.1 Candidatus Cryosericum sp.
GCCTTCAACAGGCTCAAGCCCGGTTTCGAAGCACCGGTCTGCATCGTCGCGGCATTGGGACTCGATCCCGCCACGCCGTCGCGCAATCGAACGGTCCTGGTGGGCCTCGTCCGGGATGTCGACAACCCGCGTGCCACCCGTTTTGAGCTGCGCGCTCCCAACCCTTACACCAACACGTACCTTGCCGTAGCCGCGTCTATTCTCGCGATGCTCGACGGCATCAAGTGGGCGATCGAATCCGGAACGACGCCTGAGGCGCTCCTCGCCGAGATCTCCAAGAAGGCCGGCGAACCCGCAACCTACCTGGAGCAGGCCCGGGCCTATCGAGCAGAAGAAAACGTCTTCGAAAACTACTCACAGGAAGAGCGCGACCGTCTGTTTGGCATTCCTCCGGCCACGGTCTGGGAGAATATGCAGAATCTGGTGGTCTTCCCTGACCGTATCCACGTGCTGACGGCGGGAAATGCGCTGACGCCGCGTGTGATCGACTCGTTCCGCAGTACAGCCACTGCTCGCTGGAAGCATGAACTGCTGGTGCGCATTATCCCCGAAGACCTGGACACGATCCGGAACTGTCAGCACCTGGAGCTTGCCGGCGATCGGGCCCAGGACTTGTGGAAGCGCATCGACGATTTGCGCCACGAGCTGGCCAATGACACGGTTGGAAACCCCTCTTTGTGCACACGACTGACGTCCGCGCTCTCCAGCAACTCCCTGCGGGAAGCATCAGAGCTTCAGTTTGTCCTTGCCAACAGCATGGACCGTCTGCGTCAACTGGAAGACGAGTATCACAAGCTTGTGTTCTAGTGTGCAAACGGGCGGACCTTTCGGGTCCGCCCGTTTATCTAGTCTGATTCGGAAGTAGTTTCTACTTGCCGTCCGTCAGTTCACTCGTACAGTTTGGGCAGCGCGTGGCGTCAATCGGAATCTCCGTCTTGCAGTACGGGCAAACCTTGGTCGTCGGCGCCGGAGCAGCGACTTTCTTCTCAGATCTTTCTCTGATCCTGTTCATCTCTCTCACCATGAGGAAAATGACCAGTGCCATGATCAGGAAATCGATGATCGCCCCAAGGAAGAGGCCGATGTTGATGGTCGGCGCTCCGGCTGCTTTGGCAGCGTCGAATGTCGGATACTTGGTGCGGCTGAGGTTGATGTATAGGCTGGCGAAATTCACTCGCCCCAGCAGCAGGCCGATCGGGGGCATCAGGACATCGTTGACCAGAGACGTGATGACTTTGCCAATAGCGCTACCGATGATAACACCAATGGCCAGGTCGATCATGCTCCCTTTCAGAGCGAACTTCTTGAACTCACTCCACATGAGTCACCTCCTGCTGAAGTATAGCCGGCATTATCGCTTTCGCGAGTCGGCGAACCCTACCGCCGGTCCACCATCCCCACGATCCCAAGGATGTATTCTCCCGAGTCCTTTTGTCCCTCGCATCTTTTTCTTCCTGGATGCGAGGGGTGCTTTAGAGGGGGTCTCTGAGGGGCACTTTCCCCCGAGTGTTTCTGTGGAATACGAGGGACGTTCCTGGCGAAGACGGCTATCCAGTTCTGCTACTCTTTGCAGACCTTGCCTGCACGGGAATGATGGGCAGAAAGGCACGGCGGAATCACAGGCGTTGCATGTGGTTTGTGCGGCAGTATACTTCTGCTTGTGAACAACAAATGGGGAACCTGATAGTGGTACCTGCTCCGAAGCACTCGAAACCCGGTATTCTCCGGCGGCTCATGCCGGCGAGTCCCGCACAACGCATCTTCCTGAGTTTCACGATCGTCATCCTTGTCGGAACCTTTCTGCTCCTGCTGCCACAGTCGAACACCGGCGTCCATCCCGGTTTTCTCAGGGCACTGTTTACGGCTACCAGCGCTACCTGCGTGACGGGTCTGGTCGTCTTCGATACCGGCTCGTTCTGGTCGACGTTTGGTCAGGTGGTGATCCTCCTGCTCATCCAGGTTGGTGGACTCGGCTATATGGTCCTCACAACGACGCTCATGGCCGCCTTTCGGAACTCGAGGTTCCGCGTGCGCCAGACCGGTGACTTCCGCGAGTGCATCAGTGTACCATCACATCGCGACCCCCGCAGTTTCGCCCGTCTCATCTCGTCCACGGTAATCATCTGCGAAGGACTGGGAGCCGTGTTCCTTTCGCTTCGTTTCCTCCATGACATGCCGCCAGGCAAAGCCATCTGGAACGGCGTTTTCACGAGTGTGAGCGCCTTCTGCAATGCCGGCTTCGACATCCTTGGACGGGGGATGACGAGTCTCGAGACCTATGCGGGTGACCCCACGGTCAACATCGTCGTGCCCACGCTCATCATCCTGGGCGGCCTGGGCTTTCTTGTCATCGATGAACTCGGGCACCATGTGTCCCACGCGCAGCACAAGAGACTGTCAACCCATACCCGCACGGTCCTGCGCATCTCCACGGTACTCGTCGTAGGCGGGACTCTTTTGATCTTCCTCCTGGAAAGCATCAACCCGGGGGTGTTCGCGTCACTGTCTCTGAAGGACCGTGTCCTGACATCGTGGTTCCAGTCCGTGACGGCACGAACGGCAGGGTTCAACACCCTGCGGCTTGGTAACATGCATTCCAGTTCGCTGATGCTCATCATTGTCCTCATGTTCATTGGTGCTTCTCCCGGCGGCACCGGAGGCGGTGTGAAGACGACAACGTTCGCCGTCATCGCAGCGTTCGTCTGGAGTTCGATCATTGGATCGGACCAGACACATCTCGGCAACAGGGGCGTCCATGAGGACAACGTAAAGAAGGCTGTCGTAGTGTTCGCTCTCAGCCTGGTCCTGGTCTTTGGCGGGACGTTCCTGCTGGCCATGATGGACGGGCACAAGTTTTCGGCGCTCAGTCTCCTGTTTGAGGTCACGTCGGCATTCGGAACCGTCGGTCTCAGCACGGGCATCACGCCGGACCTGTCCGCTGGATCCAAGATCGTGCTTATCTCGACCATGCTGGCCGGGCGTGTCGGGGTCCTCGCGGCTATGCTGACGCTGCTTGCTCCCGTGCGCAAGCTCGAACGCCGGGTCCACTTCGCTGAAGACGAAGTTGCCATAGGATAGGAGGCACTGCCATGAAACCACAGATAGGCGTCATCGGTCTTGGTAAGTTTGGAAGGTCCTGCGCGATCCGCCTGGCGGAGCTGGGATTCGACGTCCTGGCAATCGACGAAACGCAGGCCAACGTCGACAGCATCAAGGACGATGTCGCCCTTGCCGTCGTCGCGGATACGACGGACCCGGCTGAGCTGGAGGCTGCAGGCATCGCCAACTGCGATACTGTGGTCCTGACCATCGGAGCGGAGATCGAGCACAGCGTCCTCACCGCAGTCGTGCTCAAGGAGATGGGGATACGCCACCTCGTGGCACGGGCATCGTCCGACCTGCACGGGAAACTCCTGATGCGTATTGGAGCTGACGACGTGGTGTTTCCCGAGCATGATATGGCCGTCCGTCTCGCCAACCGGCTCAGTCTTTCCAGTATCTATGACTTCCTCGAATCCTCTCCTGACTACGA